>JAQWCI010000196.1 GCA_028706005.1 Lachnospiraceae bacterium | reverse complement strand
CCGCTCTTCCGATCTTGCAGATTCTCGCGCCGGAGCTGAACGACCGGATGCTGGCCGACTTTCTGGATATGCAGAGCAGTCTGATCGTGACCATGCATGTGCAGTCGGTGGATCAGGTCAAAGCCATCAAGACCATCAAGCGCAAAATCACCGATTTGCAGAAGATGACCATTGAGGAGCAGAAAAAGGCTGTCCGCGCCGGATATGATATGGACATCATCCCCAGCGATCTGGCCACCTACGGCAATGAGGCGAAGAAGCTCCTGCAGGATCTGCAGTCCAGAAATGAGCGCATGTTCCTGCTGACATTCCTGGTGCTGAATGTGGCGGAGACCAAACAGCAGCTGGAGAACAATGTGTTTCAGGCAGCCTCCATTGCCCAGAAATACAACTGCCAGCTGACCCGGCTTGACTTCCAGCAGGAGGAAGGGCTGATGAGCAGCCTGCCGCTGGGGCTCAATCAGGTGGAGATTGAGCGCGGCATGACCACCTCCAGTGTGGCAATTTTTGTGCCGTTTACCACGCAGGAGCTGTTCCAGAGCGGTAAGGAGGCGCTCTACTGCGGCATTAACGCCCTGTCCAACAACCTGATTATGGTGGACAGAAAGCTTCTCAAAAACCCCAACGGCCTGATTCTCGGCACGCCCGGCTCCGGCAAATCCTTTGCCGCCAAGCGAGAGATCGCCAATGTATTCTTCGTAACCGACGACGATATCATCATCTGCGACCCGGAATCGGAGTACGGCACGCTGGTGGAGCGCCTGGGCGGGCAGGTCATCAAAATCTCGCCCACTTCCAGCGACTACATCAACCCTATGGATCTGAATCTGAACTACAGCGACGATGAGAATCCGTTGTCGCTGAAATCCGACTTCATCCTCTCCCTGTGCGAGCTGATTGTAGGCGGCAAGGAGGGCTTGCAGCCGGTGGAAAAGACCATCATCGACCGCTGTGTCCGCATGGTCTACCGGGATTATCTGGCCGACCCCGTACCGGAAAACATGCCGATTCTGGAGGATCTGTACAATGCGCTGCTGACGCAGGAGGAAAAGGAGGCACAGTACATCGCCACGGCGCTTGAAATCTATGTCACAGGTTCTCTGAATGTGTTCAACCACCGCACCAGCATCAACATCGAAAACCGCATTGTGTCCTTCGATATCAAGGAGCTGGGCAAGCAGCTGAAGAAAATCGGTATGCTGATCGTGCAGGACGCGGTGTGGAACCGCGTCACCATCAACCGCGAGGCGCACAAATCCACCCGCTATTACATCGATGAGATGCACCTTTTGCTCCGCGAGGAGCAGACGGCGGCGTATACGGTGGAAATCTGGAAGCGCTTTAGAAAATGGGGCGGAATTCCCACCGGTATCACACAGAACGTCAAAGACCTGCTTTCCTCCCGCGAGGTGGAGAACATCTTTGAAAACTCCGACTATGTGTTCATGCTGAACCAGGCGTCCGGCGACCGGCAGATTCTCGCCAAACAGCTGAATATTTCTCCCCATCAGCTCTCGTATGTCACCCACAGCGGTGAAGGCGAAGGGCTTCTTTTTTATGGCAGCACGATTCTTCCGTTTGTAGATCACTTCCCGAAGGATACGGAGCTGTACCGAATCATCACCACGAAGTTATCTGACATGTCAGATAACTTGGTTAATTCGACAAGTAACATTATTCGATAAGTCATAAAACCTCCTTAAAAATAGTGCTTTTACAATAAACTTCTTGAATAACAATAATCCGTTTGATGCCTGCTCTATAATGAAATCGTGCCGACCCGGCAACAAATATTGAGGAGGTTATCAAATGGAGAATTGTACAAAATTTAACGACTTAGAAGCTCATTTGCGAGAGCTTTTTAAGTCAGCATCCTACAGTGAAAGTACTGTTAAGGACATGGATTTCATTCTTCGGGCGTTTACCAATTACATGAACGCTAACGGCATGGAAGAGTATTCGCCGGAGATTGGAGAAATCCTGATTCACTATTGCAGGGAAACACTGAAAGTTTGCGATTCCAGAGTTTCACGGGCAAAAGTAATCGTGGGGAAGCTAAATCGACTGTATCAGGGGCTTGATGGTGAAGAAGCCTTATGGGCTGATAAAATCGTGCCTGTTGAATTACCGGACAGTCTTTCAAGGGCTTTGGATTCATTCATTTCTCACTGTCGCCACAAAGGAAACAAAGAGACCACACTTCATTACAAGCGGTGGATTTGCAGCCGATTTCTAAAAAATTTGGAAATGCTTGGATGTCAAAGCTTGCAAAGTATAAACGGAGAACTGATTCAATCCGCATTTTTGCAGCTCGGCTATCTTCGCTATTGGGAAAGGATTGGTCCATTTCTACGCTATCTGTTTGAAAGTGGACAAATTCAAAGAGACTTTTCCAAGCTAATTGTGAATCGTAAAAAATTTTCTCCTCAACCAACCGTGTATACACAGGAAGAGGTTGCTGCTATTGAGGATTCTGTGGATTGCACTACAGCAGCCGGTGTCAGAAATTATGCGATTCTTTTATTGTTATCCCGTTATGGTATCCGTTCCCGTGATATTGCTGCATTGTCTTTTGAAAACCTTGATTTTGAGAATGACAGGATTCACTTCACCCAGCAGAAAACCGGAGATTTATGGGAAATGGAACTGTTCCCGGAAGTAAAAGCCGCATTGCAGGACTATATCCTGACTGCACGCCCGAAAATCCAAAACTGTCAAAATGTGTTCCTCACTACCATGATTCCATACAAACCACTGGATAGCTATGCGATAAATACAGCAGTTGGAATTATGGTTGCAAAATCAGATGTCAACATCGCAGAGAAAAGACATGGAAGCCGTGCATTCAGATCTTCAATTGCAAGCAACATGGTGAATGACAAAGTTTCAACAGAGGTTGTCCGTAAAGTGTTAGGTCATGGCACGAAACACGCAATCCGTCACTATGTCAGAATGGATATTGAAAATATGCGGCTGTGTCCTCTTCCTGCTCCAAAGCCAAGCGGTATTTTTTCCGAAATGCTTTCATGGAAGGAGGATGATCGCCTTGTTTAACAGTTCTCTTGCTAAGGAAATGACAGCATATATTGATTTGCGAATTTCCACTTTTTCTGTTTCCTCGGTCTACAATGACAAAAGAACATTGGTGCTTTTAGACCAATATTTAGTCCAAACAGGATTTCAAGGAAAAAATCTGACGGAAGATATCCTGTCGGATTGGTCAAAAACTCTTTCTGGAAAAAGCAAAACGGTAAAAGAAAAATTGGGTGTGGTGCGTGGCTTTGGAAAATATCTGAATACATTGGGATATGCTTCCTTTCTGCCAACACTCCCTAAAGTTAAATCAGATTACATTCCATATATTTTTTCTGATGAGGAAGTGACTCTGATTTTTCATTATGCTGATAACATGAAGCCTATAAATCCAAAGTCATGCAGTGCCTATTTTCAGTTAAAAATTCCTATGGCTTTGCGAATCCTTTACAGTTGCGGAACCAGACTTCAGGAGACAATGGCTCTCCAGCGCAAAGACATCGACTTTAAGAACAGAACTATTTTTTTGAAGAAAGCAAAGTTCTCCAAGGAGCGGCTAATTCCTGTCCATGACTCTCTTATTGCAATTCTGGAGCGCTATTGCTTAGCTCTGGGAATTATGCATCAACCAGACGCATTCCTTTTTCCTGGTAAAAAACCGGGGACTCACTATACCACGAGACAAATGGAATCGTGGTTTGCAGAAATCCTGAAATCAGCAGGGATTGATCAGCA
>JAQWCI010000195.1 GCA_028706005.1 Lachnospiraceae bacterium | reverse complement strand
GAACGAACTAGACACGAATCAGTGGCTGCAGGAAACCAGCCACGACACACAAATGCCGGATGGAGAGTTTTTCATAATCACAACACCGGACGAATACACGCAGAACGCGGAAACATGGAAACTTCCGGCGCTCACGGACTACCTCGTATACGGCGACGACAACTACTTTGTCTTTGCATTTGACAGCGTGTAAGAATACATGGGGATGTGAAGCAACGAGGCGGGTAAAGTTATCACTCAGGCAAAAGACTGTTGTTGTATACTGGGATTATGTTTCGGACTGAATTCTGTTGCTAAGTGAGCAACAGAAGAAAACACCCAAGGCATTGCAAAGGCAAGATCTTTTCGCATAGTAAAAAGTGATTCTACTCTCAAACGATGGGCGACAGGTGACAGCAATGAATTTAATGGAATTTTTGCGAAAAGTGGATGAAAGACTCGATAGTATGTCATACGAAGAATTACGCCAATATGTACGTGAGACAGCAAGGACTCTCGGGGAAGGGGAAAGAGAAGGATTTTTATGTTCCCTTTCGTGCGCCGAATCCAATCCGCACAAAACAACGTCTGACGCTGATGAAATCTATTCTGATACTGTGAAGCACTACAAAGCTGAAGTCGGGCAGATACTGCAAAAACTTGATGACCTTGATAAAGGCGAAAAATTCCTGTCATCATGTTTTAACGAGGAATACGACGAATGGTCGAATTCAGATGCGGACGAATACTATTTCCAGGACAAGGATCATATTCTTGACAGTGTCGACAGGGCTTGCATTTTGATAGAAAAATGCAATGACGCAGAAGAGTATAACAGTTCGTATAAACTGGTTGAGGCACTGGAAAACTTGGAAGTTTACGTAACCGGAGATTATGCAGATTGCGAAGACGGAGTGCTGGCTATTGATGAGCTTGACAGTTATCATCTGTTGGATATGGATTGGGAGAAAGTTGCAACTGACGGAATCTATGCTGCATACCGTGCGACTTCCATGAATGAAAGGGCATCGGTTGTTTTCTCGTTAATACGTTACAGCAGATGTGGTTTTATCAATCTGGAGAACATCATGCAGGCTGGAAAACATGAGCTGCCTGATCTTGATCAGTTCCTCCCGGAATGGGTATCATACCTGTCAGAAATTATAAAGGAAAGACCTGATGATCCCAACCGCAATTCCTATGGCCCATCGTATTATGCGGCAAAACTTATTGAAGAAGCCGGTATAATGAGCAGG
Source organism: Lachnospiraceae bacterium (assembly GCA_028706005.1). Taxonomy (GTDB): domain Bacteria; phylum Bacillota; class Clostridia; order Lachnospirales; family Lachnospiraceae; genus CAG-791. The sequence continues at coordinate 2,566 of JAQWCI010000195.1, read as the reverse complement.
CAGTCAAATGATCAGATATCAATAGCCATGAAATGCGGACGTGAAATACCAAAGCTATATTTGGATATTCTGAACAGATTAATGAAGGATAATGATTACGAAAAGGCATCTGAGATTTCAGAATATGCGCTGAAAGATCTGAAGGACAGGGATAACGATAATGGTTTTCATGAGGCTATAGCCAAAACGGCGACAGAAATTTTCGAGCACATCCATAATTATAAGAAGGCGGGTGAGACGCGAATGGAAACATTTCAAATTTCACCTTCTTCTGGGAACTACCTGAGTCTTTGCCTGAAAACCGGGGACTTCGATGCAGTATATCGCAGGAAGACTGAGGACATATACAGAAAACTTATTGATGACTATGTCAAAAGCAATGCTATATATGATAAACAACACGATGTTTTTGCCACAGCACTACTTGATGGCGACTTCGAAACTGCGCTTGATGTCGGGCTGAATAAAGAAGAAGCTCTTGGATGGTCGATGAGCTTTATGAAACAGGGCATAGCCTTATTCCTCATTTCATGCTACAAAGATGGGCCAGATGGTGAACCTCTTCCACGTGAAATCCAAAACATGATCTCCGCTGCAAATGTTTACGGCTTCAAAGAGTTATATTATGACTGGAAACGACTAAGACCAATACCGGAAGATATTAAGAAACGTGCCATAACTAAGATAAACATTCTCCTTCAAAAAAGAACAGCGGCAATCCTGGGTAATTACAGAAATTATTATGGAGAATGTGCAAATTTTATTGCTGCTCTTGGCAAAGTCCGCGAATCAAACGGCGAAATAAACGCGGAAAGAGAGGCACTCGTCGCTTATCATCAGCAATTCCGCAGGTATAATGCGTTCACTAAAGAGCTGAGAAGATTCACTAACAGTTTTTGAATTCTACATCGCCACAGGTGCAGGCAAATCTTCCGACACTGCTTAAGCAGGCAGAATGTGATTCCAGAATATTATCAGACATGAATGGCGCATAAAATGGCAATCACATGAATAATCCACTATTATGAAAAATGAAGGTCTTGCTAAGGCAAGACCTTTTTGCATGGAAAAACAAGATAAATGCGAAAGAGAGATCTTCATCACAATGTTTCAAAAAATGAGACTTGAGTATAAAATATGCTATTTCTCAAAAGAACAATGACTAAATAATATAATTTAGTCTCAAATATTGAGAGATGCATATATAAATTGCTCAATTTTTATGATACAATTAACTCAAAGAAAGAGGTGAGCAGAATGACAAAGTTCATGAGTAATGTGAATAAGTATTTGTCAGAAATGAAGATCAAACAATCATATATCAGTATGGTTTCCGGTATAGATAAGAACAAACTGTCCCGCTTATTGACAGGTGTACAGGAAGAAAATGGAACAGACATTGAAAAACTGGCCGGGGCATTAGAAAAGAATCCCGGCTTCTTTTTGGATGATTCTTTTTCAATACCTGAAATAAGTGCTTTTTCGTCTCATAAAATTGCTTTTTATGCAGGAGAACCATCACAGGAACAGGAAAAGATCGCGGCTGAGCTAATGGAGCTGATGGAGAATATTGATGAAGTCATCAGCGCAAGAAGCCGTCTTGGAATCATTAATGTTAACAGGTGAACTATGCCTGCCTGTTAACATACGAGGCGGATGCTTTGCATGACCACGAGCTGTCATCATAAAGCGAATTCATGAGGATCAGATATGAACACAGACAAACTTCGAATGATTATCGATTATAGCAAAGGACACAGAGAAGATATCAGTTCAATGATAAGGAAGTTTTGCGCTATTACGGGAATGGATTACGACAATGATGTACTTAATATCCTTCAGATAGTCAGATCTTCATTCAGGGAAAGAGGATATCTTGTTTTTGAAATGCCATTTGCAGATGGCGAAATCGGAGCATTGTGCTATAAGGGCGATGGGATGGGCTATGTGGTAATCAACACATCACTGCCAAGAGTTAACGCAAATTTTGCAATTACACATGAAATCTATCATGTTTTCTTTCAGGAGAGCGAATTTGTATCAAAAATCGAGTTTTCGAACGATGATTATTATGATCACGAGGAAGAATTCGCCGCAAATCTCATGGCGGGAATGTTGTTAATGCCTGAGATCAGCTTCAGAAGAATGTACAGAAGATTCAGTGAGGAATCAAAAGGAAATGAACTTGATACGATAATAAGACTTATGGCGTATTACCAGGTGCCATATATGGCTGCTCTGGTCAGATGCTATGAACTGGACCTGCCGGCAAAACATACTATTCCTGAAGAGTTGCTCAGCATTACGAGAGCAGATGTTAAGGGCAAATTCAGAGAAATGTGGCTGGATGACAGCATACTGGAAGCTTCAAATAAAGATGACTATGAACTGATAGAATCGTTTGTTGAGAACAAGGGCAAAGAGTATATTAAAGATTCTTATATTAATGAACGAACACTGAAAAAAGTACTGCAAAACATGCGAACCCTCCATGACAAGATAGAGGGGGGAGTAAGCCATGATAACACAATACACTGAAATCCCGCATAACTGGAATGAGGTCAGG
>JAQWCI010000040.1 GCA_028706005.1 Lachnospiraceae bacterium | reverse complement strand
CATATCGACTTCTTTTGCGATATCAGCGTAACTGAGGCCATCACGTGACAATTTGAAGATCCGGCATAGAAGAGTACGCTCTTCAGCCTTTCCTTCGGCCTTGCCTTTGAGAATTCCGCGCTTTTCACCGCTAGTCTCACCTTCTTTTAGCCCCTCATGATACTTATCCTGCATCATTGATTCAAATTGCATATATTCACGCCTCCATTCTCCATTACTGCGCTTGAATCGTACTTTATCATCGACCTGTCTAATCCAATTCCTTTTATCAAGGCGCTCAACAACCTTAGGATCATTAATATACTCAATAAACGCCTTGAGCTCCGGGGTGATCTCGCCTGCAGTACCTGCGGTATTTACAAATATGCTCTCGGCACCATCACCAAGTTCTTTGTAATTCCGCAAGTTGAGCTTCTTGAAACGCTCGACATACTGACTTTCTCCAAAAAGATCAAACCTGCATATGAAAATCTCGTATAGATCCGGTATTTCCGAATAGTACTCGCCCCTGCCAAGGAGCATTGCGTCAAGCTCCGCCTGGTAGAACCTGCTGCGCTTAGGAATGTCATCCACGCGCCTGTTCTGCATTTCGACGTTGTAGACTTTGCCTGTTGCTCTTGCCAGAATATCCAGCCTTATCCCTTTGCCGTCATAGACTGTATTAACAGCCTTTTCCCTCTCAAGATACGTGAGTTTCTCAATTTCAAAACCCAGTATGCTCTCGAGCAGCTTCCTGCAAAGCTCGCTGTTCTCCTGGAACACAGTACTGAACATGATGCTGTCGGTTATCCCCACATCATCAAAACTCCTGCCGTTATTAAGTTGTTCTTTACTCACGCGCCTGTTCCTCCTTAATTATATTGGACTTGTCATTTTGTTTCAATTGCTTAGAGTGATTTGTTCGGGATGTCCGAATGAAAATAAGAATAGAAAGATACTGATATGATCAGCAGACAGAACGTCTGCTGTTCTCATAGATTAACATATGCTCACAGGTATGACAACAGAAGTATAGACAGATAAAGCTCTTGGCAGGGAGAATACAAGAATTCGCGGGTAAAGAAGCGAGCCGTGCACGCTGCATACAAGCAAGCATACCCGCGAAACAGGGCAGACCAACAAATTCGCGGGTAAAGAAGTGCGACCGGCAACTGCAGCTGAAGCAAGCATACCATCGAAACAGGGCAGACCAACGAATTCGCGGGTAAAGAACCGAGCCTGGCACTCGGCATACAAGCAAGCATACCTGTGAACAGTAGCAATACTTTTCCACATAAATGGAAATTTATAAATCTCTTGATTATTCATTAAGCAGATATGTTTAATTTACTTGCGTTTTGAATTTGAATTTGTTTCAGCAAAAAGTGAGGGTGTAATATGAGAGCAAAACTAAGAGCGAGAATTAAGGGTCTTACAGCGTTACTGATGTGTTTTTTGTTTTTCGCGGCCAGCAGTGTTCCAACAATGGCAGCAAATACAACGGTTACTGATCTGCATACAGGAGATATTTTGTATGGCGGTGACAGAATAGGGTATCCCCAATCAGTTGTTCATGAGGGTCAGACTTTTTTAATATCTGGTACCTTTTATGTGTATTTGAATAATGGGTCACAAATCGAGCCTAACCGGGTTGATACCAGCGTAAATCCTAATGTTATGTATTATGAATTGCCGGCAGGCGTTTGGAAGGTTGATTCAAATACAATTTCGGTTACTTATGTTTATAACAATGGCCATTATTATGTTGTGCTTGGTAGAAATGGTGGAAGCATCAAACTGGTTACATCAACAGATGTACCGGCTGTTGCCACGCCAACCTCGTCAGGCACTCTTTGCAACCATGATTACCAGTGGGAACTGGAAATCGAGCCAACAGAAACTACAGATGGAGAAGAGCTCCTCAAGTGCACCAAGTGTGGCAATGTTATCCAACGTCAGACTGTTTCTGCTTATCCCACCTATATTAAGTCGTGTATGACAAAGATTACTGATGCTAATGATGGGGATACGGTAACCATAAAGAGCAACACATGGAATTCTTATCCAAAGTCCTTCTTCGAGGCAGTAGCTGCCAAGAATATTACAGTAAAGATCCAGTTCCCGGACAGCAAACACATCATGCAGGAACTGACAATCACATCAGAGCAGGCTAAGGCGATAACGGATGACTACACTGGCCCTGAAAAGATGAAGGCTCTTGGGGCAACAGAATCAGTGAAATGAAAATGACTATCTGAATATAACAAGACACTTGAATATAGTATCGTTGAATGAAAAAGCAGCAGCCGTTTGTTTTGGTTGCTGCTTTAAGTTATGCGAAACAATCATCATCTCACATTTTTAGCATCAGCTTAAGGTGACGAATGCCATCGGGAATGGATCTTAAGTGCGACCAATGTATAGACTTATCTCGTTTATCCTTATGAAAAGCAACAGGTATTTCTTCAATATGGCAGCCTGACCCGGAGGCTCTTCCTATCATCTCTGTCGAGAATTCCATCCCGTCACATTTACATCCGAGCTTAATAAATGACTCTTTGTTGACGCCTCGAAGACCGCAGTGGAAATCGTGTACCGTAGTTCTATAGGCAAGTCGCCCAATCAATGACAATAGTGGAACTCCAATATACTTATGGCTGAAGCTCATGGCTCCTTTTTCCATATTTTTGTTAAAGCGGTCACCGATAACGACATCAGCTCCGGAACGAAGAGCCTTCACAAAGCCGTCTAACCTACTGAAATCATAACTGCAGTCACAGTCTCCGAATATAACATATTTGCCAGTAGCTGATTGTATTCCATATCTCAGCGCATTCCCATAACCAGTATCAGGACATGAAACCACAACAGCACCGGCCTTCCTGGCACATTCTGCTGATTTGTCCGTACTGCCATTATCAACGACAAGGATATCTGCGTAGATTTTTGTTTCTGATATGTATGTTTGAGCGGCTACAATGCATTCCGCGACAGTGCCTTCCTCATTGAGGCAGGGCATCATTATGGTAAACTCCAAATTCTACCTCCGTGCCTTGCGGTGTTTTGATGACACAACATTCTCAAGACCATATTCCCAGCATATGTACATTAATACCATGACAGTGACGAGCTGCGCTCTGTATGTAAAGAAATAGTGCATGTATGCGTGATTGCTGAGGAGCAGGTATCGTACATATGGAACCAGACCGAGCAGGAGCATTAATCCGGTCATAGCCGGATTGAATTGTTTGCTGCGGAACAAATACACGATTGACATCGTGATCACAACCAAGATCAGGAAAAAGACGGCACCGGCTGCGGTATTTGCATCGTTTCTGAAAGGGAAGAACATGCTCATGTTGTGATTTAATGCACCAGATAACCGTTGACCGACATCAGCAGTTGGATCCAGATTGGTGTTTCCGAGGTAAACGGTCCCGCTTATGCGTTCCTGAGCCTGCGAAAGAGTACTGTCAAGCGATTGTTTACCAAGCACAATATACGAGAGTATCCATTTGAGACCGAACATGCCAGCATATGAAATGCCCCAGGCTACGATGTATTGAAAATACTGTATATATGTTTTCTTTTCAGGGAAACGCTCTGTGGAAGTGTTCTTATGATCAGACCTGGACATCACAAGCTCTGTGAGCAACGGGAGTGTAAATGTGATGGTCTCAGTTGTAAGAAAGTCGAGAAAACAAGTGACAACGCCACTTATGATCATGAGGAGCATAAGCTGTTTTCCGTGCCGTGATTCGTCAGCAACTGCCTTTTTATTGTGAAGGATGATAACTGCAATATTTACAACACCCATCACAAGGAAGGTGGTGACATACTCTATACAACAACAAAGCATCCAGCTGTTGATCAATACCATACCAATAAGGTATATCACGGAATATGAGTGATAGCCACGTTTCCAAAGAAGGAATACACCTGAGATGACGAGGAGGTGCATTATTATTCCGAGAATCAGTCTGGCACCGTTGATATCAGTGAACGTGAACAGCGGCCGTAATAATACCATAGAACCGTGCCAGTATCTTGAGTATTCAGTATTTGCTTCCACATCAGAATCGACGGATGCACGTAATCCCACATTGACATTTGTATTTTCCTCATGGTAATAGGAGTCTTCCATAAGTGACGCAAACAGGGACTGACCATCTTTTTGACCGACATTATACATGATGTTCACGAGTATGCAGTCAGCATAATTATCTTGCCTGGTATTGAACTGACCGTCTATGACGGTCGCGAAAAGGTCATGGGAATCGAAGAAATCTGAGCTGCTCCTGACCCCTTTGTTGATGGCTGACTGTGGAATAAGAGAAATCGTAAGCAACATAACAAGACATACGGTTGCAGTGATAATAAATACTGACGTTGACTTAAGGATAGAACTGAAAGATATAAAACTGTGCTTCATGTTGATATGACCACCTGCTTTTATATGTTGTATTAATCACCTATACACTATAACACTCATTCGATTAACGTGTATGCCGGTGGCCAAACATAACACTGAAGAAAGTATCGGATGCGGGGGATGGCGCTGGTATAACCATCACGAGTCATAAGTGGAATTCTTTCCCAAAGTCGTTTTTTGAGGCAATAGCTGCTAAGAACATTACGGTTACGATCGAGTTTCCGGACGAGCTGCACCATATGTACACTTATACCGTCACATCAGAGCAGGCTAAAGCGATAACGGATGACTACACCGGCCCTGAAAAGATGAAGACTCTCGGTGCAACAGAATCAGTGAAATGATGTTGCCTTTAGTATAGCAATCAGCATTACGTGAAAAGCGATGGAGCGGCCGGAAATTGGCTGCTCCATTTATGTTAGGGCATTGTATTGAGGTCTAATGTGTAAAAATTCCGTGAATTTGCGCCGAAGTCAGTTGAACAGAAGTTTTTTTTATGGTATACCAATAAACGGTGTTAAAACAATAACAAACGTTACAGTAGTTTCAGGCAGCGTTGTTAATTCAACATTCATGAGAGAAGAGAGGTATAGATCAAGATGGCAAAAATCGATTTAACAAAGATCGGCATCACCGGAACGACGGAACTTGTTTACAACCCGTCATATGATGAGCTCTTCACAGAAGAGACAAAACCCGAACTCACAGGTTTTGAAGTAGGTAAGGTAAGTGACCTTGGAGCAGTAGATGTTTTCACAGGTGTTTACACAGGACGTTCTCCCAAAGACAAATTCATCGTCATGGATGAGAATTCCAAGAACACTGTATGGTGGACAACAGAAGGATACAAGAACGACAACCACGCAGCTTCAGAAGAGACATGGGAAGCTGTTAAGAAGATTGCCAAAGAGGAACTCTGCAACAAGAAGCTTTTCGTTGTAGATGCATTCTGTGGTGCAAACAAAGATACCCGCATGTCAGTCCGTTTCATTATGGAAGTGGCATGGCAGGCACACTTTGTAAGAAACATGTTCATCAAACCCTCAGCTGCCGAAGAAGCTGAGTTCACACCTGACTTCACAGTTTACTGTGCATCAAAGGCAAAGGTAGAGAACTACAAGGAACTCGGACTTAATTCTGAGACAGCTGTAGTATTCAATATCACAAGCCGCGAGCAGGTCATCATCAATACATGGTACGGCGGAGAAATGAAGAAGGGTATCTTCTCCATGATGAACTATTACATGCCTCTTAAGGGCATCGCTTCCATGCACTGCTCTGCAAATACAGATATGGAAGGCAAGCATACTTCTATATTCTTCGGCCTTTCAGGAACAGGCAAGACCACACTTTCAACAGATCCCAAGAGACTCCTCATCGGCGATGACGAGCACGGCTGGGATGACAACGGCGTATTCAACTATGAAGGCGGATGCTATGCAAAGGTCATCAACCTTGATGGCGATGCTGAGCCTGATATCTACAATGCAATCAAGAGAGATGCTCTTCTTGAGAACGTTACGATCGATGACAACGGCAAGCTTGATTTCAACGATAAGAGCGTGACCGAGAATACACGTGTTTCATATCCGATCGATCACATTGAGAAGATCGTTCAGAATGTAAACGGAATTTCAGCTGGTCCTGACGCTGAGAACGTAATCTTCCTTTCAGCTGATGCGTTCGGCGTACTGCCTCCTGTTTCTATCCTTACACCTGAGCAGACCAAGTATTATTTCCTGTCAGGATTCACAGCAAAACTTGCAGGAACAGAGCGCGGCATCACAGAGCCCACACCTACTTTCTCAGCTTGCTTTGGCCAGGCATTCCTGGAACTGCACCCTACAAAGTATGCAGAAGAGCTTGTCAAGAAGATGGAAAAGGTCGGCGCAAAGGCTTACCTTGTAAACACAGGATGGAACGGAACAGGCAAGAGAATTTCCATCAAGGATACCCGCGGAATCATCACAGCAATCCAGAACGGTGATGTTGCAAAGGCAGAAACAAAGACGATCCCTTACTTCGGATTCGAAGTGCCTACATCACTTGCAGGTGTTGACACAGGAATTCTTGATCCCCGCGACACATACAAGGATGCTGCAGAATGGGATGCAAAGGCTAAAGACCTCGCTGCAAGATTCCAGAAGAACTTCGTCAAGTACGAAGGAAACGATGCAGGCAAGGCACTTGTTTCAGCAGGTCCTCAGCTGTAATTTGGCTGTAGCTGCTTAAAAGCCGGTATCAGAATGTAATTTCAAAGGAGCTCTTCACCTTAAGGTGGGGAGCTCCTTTTGGTGGTATAATTTCAAAGAAACATTGGCACGGCAGGAATAACACAGGAGATCACAATATGATTTTCGCGGAAGAAAAAGGCAGGACGGCATCGGAGGCTTCAGCAGCAGCGGCGCCGGCGCCACAGGCATCTGGAGTACACGAAAAGAGACGCTCACTCAAAGGTAAACTGTCTCTCATAGTCGCACTCTCGATAATTCCGCTTGTCGCCATGGTTCTATACCTCATAATCTCGCTCGTGAGCTACAGCAATGCTTATGAGGAAATAGTCAGCAACATGACTATAGCAAACAGCTATAGCCTCAGCTTCAAAGAAGATATGGACGAGAGCGTCTATAAGCTTGTAGTCAGTGGCAAATCGTTCGATGAGGTTAAGGATAATCCTGATGAGAATCCATACGCCCTGATAGATGACCTGCGAAATGACTTTACAAGACTTGAAGTCATAAAGACAGATGACAAAAGCCGCGACTGGCTTTCATACCTGCTTCGCAACATAGATACGCTTGAGGACAGAGTGGATGACATCAAGGCCAACATCGATGACGGCGAGGGCCATTATAATGAGAATATTGATATGGTCAACAATGATATCTATATTCTCACAGAACTGATCCAGGATAATATCCAGCATTACATTTATTATCAGACAGAAAGCATCGAAGTCCTCAAGGATCAGCTGCATCAGCAGGTGTTTATTTTCATAATCCTTTTCTGCATTGTACTGGCTGCACTTATGGCATTCCTGATACCATTCGTCATTCGTCTCATCCGCAACATAATGGGGCCGGTGAGTCAGGTAACGACTGTCACGCAGAAGATAGCCCAGGGAGATTTCTCGGCGAGGACGAAGGACATCCACACCAAAGATGAGATAGAGGTGCTCGCTGATAATGTCAACACGATGGCGGGCAGCCTCGATGTAATGGTCACGCAGATACACGACGATGAGACAAAGATGCGCCATGCGGAACTGCGGCTTCTTCAGGAACAGATAAATCCGCATTTCCTGTACAACACACTCGATACAATAGTGTGGCTGATCGAAGGCGGCAAAGAGGAAGAGGCAGAGGATGTCGTGGTCTCACTGTCCAACTTCTTTCGCCAGGTCCTGAGCCATGGCAGAGAGTATATAACAATTTCAGATGAGACAAAACATATCCGTTCCTACCTTGAAATCCAGAAAGTCAGGTATCGCGATATCCTCAATTATGAGATCGATATTGATCCGGAACTTGATAATTATGAGATACTGAAGCTCTCGCTCCAGCCGATCGTCGAGAATTCGCTTTATCACGGAATTAAGTACAAGCGTGGCGTCGGGACTGTAAAGGTGACAGGCAGGAAAGATGGGGAGCGCATTGTACTGAAGGTCTCGGACGACGGCGTTGGGATGAAGAATGATGAGCTGATCCGCCTCAGAGAAGAGATAGGCAGACCATGCAAAGACACCGAGACAGGTTTTGGACTGGCCAATGTTAACGAGCGAATACGCATGAATTTCGGATCGGAGTACGGCATGACGATAGATTCCGTTGAGAATGAGGGGACTGAAGTCACACTGGTCATTCCGGCAATTCCTTACAGTAAAGATGACAAGGACGGGGAAGGAGGGCAGGATGAGAAAGAAAAACAGAACATTTAAAATGGCGCGTAAAATGATAACAGCGATTACGGTTTCCATTCTTGTCAGCTCGCTTTTTATGTCAGGGTGCGGCATGCCATTTTCAGCTGATGTCACGGACCAGGCAGATGAGGAAGACAAAACAAATGAGTCAGCGGGAGAAGCAGACCAGAACCTTATAACCGTCGGCTTCTCGCAGCTTGGATCTGAATCGGGCTGGAGAACAGCCAATACGGAATCTATACAGAACACATTGACAGCGGATAACGGTTTCTTCCTGCTCTTTGAAAATGCCAGACAGCAACAGGAGAATCAGATCAAATCCATAAGAAGTTTCATTTCACAGAGAGTTGACTGTATATCTTTTGCACCGGTCGTTGAGGACGGCTGGGACACTGTGCTGGAGGAGGCCAAACAGGCCGGGATCCCTGTAGTTGTTGCAGACAGGAGCATTTCTGTGAAGGACGATTCACTTTACGCGACTTTTGTGGGAGAAGATATGAATTTCGAGGGAACAAGGGCGGGCGAATGGCTCTCTGATTACCTTGAGAGTTCAGGAAGGCAGGACGAGGATATAAATATTGTGGTGCTGCAGGGAACATCAGGGTCATCGGCACAACTCGGCCGCACCATGGGTTTTGACGCAATAGCGGACAAGCACTCGAACTGGAGCATCCTGGCACAGGAAAACGCAGAGTTCACCACTGCTCTCGGCGAGGAAGTGATGAATGGTTTCCTGTCAAAATATAAGGACATAGATGTTGTTGTGGCACAGAATGATGATATGATGTTAGGCGCGCTCGAGGCTATTCACAAGGCGGGATTTACAACGGGCGAGAACGGTGACATGATAGTAATCTCTTACGACGCCACCAGAGCCGGACTTCAGAAGCTGCTGGACGGAGAAATAAATGTCGACGTGGAATGCAATCCCCTGACGGGACCACTCCTTGCGGACGTTATCAGGAAAATCGTGGCGGGTGAAACAGTAGACAAGGTATATTTTCTTGATGAAAGTGTCTATACGGCTGAGAATGCAGGTGATGTGATCGACAGCAGAGCCTATTAAATCAGACAGACATCAGAGTCTGATGAAGTCAGTTGTCAGTGCACGGCGTGCTGATCCTGACAGACAGCAGAGCCTGCTAATACAGAGAAAAGGAATCATTGGATTATGCTTAAAGTATTTCTTGTAGAAGACGAGATTGTAGTCAGGGAGAGCCTGAGGGACAATTTTCCGTGGGGAGATTACGGATATGAGTTCGCGGGGGAAGCCGGTGACGGCGAGATGGCACTGCCTGAGATCAGGAAAATAAAGCCGGACGTAATCATAACAGATATAAGAATGCCGTTTATGGACGGCTTATCTCTCTGTCATATACTCAAGCAGGAGATGCCGCAGATTCATATAATAATCATGAGCGGGTTCGATGATTTTGAATACGCGCGCCGCGCTATCACAGAGGGAGTTGACAGATATCTGTCAAAACCTGTGACGCGCAAGGATATGAAGGAAGCGCTCGAGGAACTGCGCCAGAAGATCGAGACAGACAGAGAGCAGCAGAGCTTCATTGATCAGTATCAGCTTGAGAGCCGTGAGTATGAGCAGTTCCAGAGAAGAAAATTTCTTGAGAGTGTATTCGGTGGAAAACTGAGCGTTGAGAAGATCTATGAGGAGGCCGGAAGGCTGAACCTTGATGTTTCAGCTTCCTGCTGCAACCTTATACTGTATTGCGTGTCGGGCTGTGAACAGAACGGGACAGGCGAGGAAACGTCTGAGATAAAGAATACCGAAGCTGATCTCGCGGGGTATTTCCTGAGATTCAAGGAATATATTCTGTCGCGGTGGAACATGAACGCTTACTGCGTCATAGTCCGTGGAGACAGGGATACGGTCATTGACTATACAAGAAGAGGAGTCGATAAAGTGACTGAGATATGCGGCTCTCTTGGAAAAGACAGCTGTTGGTATGTGACAGCCGGCACCCCGGTGGAAAGATTCAGCCAGCTTCGCGAATGTTTTGACGGAGCGAACCATGCATTTTCCAGAAGATACTGGAGGCCAGAGGAACATGTACTCGAGCAGATCCTGAGCGAACCGGACACGGCCGACAAAGAGCGCGACACGCTTCAGAACCTTGATGCGGCGAGTGTTGATCCGGCGATACTTGAGAGATTCCTCTCAAGCGGTCAGATGAATGAAGTCGAGGGATTTACGGATAGCTTTCTTGAAAGTCTGGGGGATGTTCTCAAGTCAAAACTCTTCAGGAACTACCTGATGCTGAGCGTCAGATTTGCGGCCATGCAATCGGCAGCATCCAGCGGAGTCCCGAATGAGCAGTTCATGGAAGGTCTTCCTGAGATAGCAGGAAAACTCGAACTGGAGACAGGAGAAATGAAAGAATATACGGAGACTCTGCTTAAGGCGGCAATCTCTGTGCGTGATAAGAAAACAAATATTCAGGGAAATCAGGTCCTGAAGGATGCTATCAAGTATATAGAAGAGCATTACACGGATGAGCAGATATCGCTGAATTCAGTGGCTTCGTCGGTGGGCGTGAGCGGCAGTTATCTCAGCTCGTTATTCAGCAGGGAGATGAACCAGACCTTTGTCGAGTATGTGACCGGCAAGAAGATGGAGAAGGCGAGGCAGCTTCTTCGTGAAGAACAGGTACATACAGCAGAGGCGGCGGCCGCTGTTGGATACAGGGATCCCCACTATTTCAGCTTTGTCTTCAGAAGAACGCAGGGATGCACTCCAAGAGAATACAGGAATGATAATGCAAAGTGAATTACTGACGTGACAGCACACTGTTGCCGCGCACAAGACTGAAGGGCAGCACGACCGATCCGGCCGGCTGTCCTTTTATCATGCCTGTAAGCAGGCAGGAAGCTTCCCTGCCGACAGAGCGCGGGCCATGAGAAAGAGATGTCAATACGACCTTTCCTGTCTGTCTTAGATAACTGTCATCAAATCCGACTACGCTTATGTCACCTGGAACGGAAAGCCCGACATCTTCAAGAGCTCTTATAAGGGCATAAGCGACCATGTCGTTGTAACAGACTATAGCCGAGCAGTCCTCTATGCGTTCACGGCAGAATTTGCGAAGAACATCAGGAAGGCGGGCGCTGTCGGCGCCGGTCAGGACTTCGCTGCCAAGGAGAAGTGTGTGTGCAAGAGAAAATGGAAGACCATAGCTTATCATTCCGGACTGGAAACCAAGAAGACGATCTCTGCCCTGCACGGTGTCACTCTGAAAGAGGCAGGCAATATTCCGGTGCCCCAGGGATACGAGGTGCTGCACGAGCGAGAAGGAGCCTTGAAAGTTATCGTCCATGACAACCGGAAAATCAGGGAAATTCGGATAGAGACCATAAAGGAAAATGACGCAGGTCCCTGCATCGGCAAAACGCCTGTAAAGATCAAGGTTTGGATTGGAGAGATTACAGACACATTCTGATATTATGCCCCGCGGCGGAGAATCGAGAAGAGAGCGGAGTATCCTCCGCTCCAGATCGAAGTCCATGTGAAAGGCATGAACAGCCACTGTATATCCGCCGGCACCAAGCTCGCTGCGGAGCGAGCTGAGGATTTCAGGAAATATGTATTCTTCGGGGGAACTTAGAAGGATACTTATGCGGTTGCTGTCATCGTCAGGCAGCAGGCCTGTCAGGTAACAGCCGCTTCCCTGACGACGTTTGATAAAGCCGCTTTTCTCAAGACTGTCAAGGACCCGGCGCACGGTCCTCCTTGATACGCCATATTCGCTGCACAGTTCCATTTCGGTGGGAAAGTGCCACTCATGTTTTCTGATCATTTCCGGTATAAGTTTTAAGAGCTCTTCTGTCAGCCTCTCATATATCAGCATTTGTTTTGCCGTCTCTTTCGCACAAGATTTTGACTTTTGATTTTTGGCAGGAGAATTATTTCATCTGAATCCTTAAATTTCGTCATAAAAAAATCGTCATGTTGAGAGTTGCTGACAATTTGACGGACAAAATTCAGATATTCCAAAGTATGCATTATCTTAAGAAAACAACCGCAATTCCTAAAATCAGTGAAAGAATTTACCCATTTTCGAAATTACAGATTGAGTTGTATCTGAATTGTAACACATGCTTACATATTTGTATCGTCAAAGCGACGAAAACTGTACAGATGCACCATTAACAGGTTGTAAGAACGGATGAATTTTGTAGAATATAATCAGAAATGAGAAAGGAACTGGTTCTCATCAGTTAAATATCAATATTACCCAGGAGGTAAGACATGAAAAAGAAATTAGTAGCAACTATCATGGCAGCAACAATGGGAGCAACACTCCTTGCAGGATGCGGATCTTCATCAACAGCATCTACAACAGCAGCAACAAGTGCAGCGGCAGCAGCAACAGAAGCGGCAGCAACCACAGAAGCAGCTGCAACAACAGAAGCAGCAACAGATGCATCATCTGACACAGCTGCAGCAGGCGGAGACCTCATCACAGTCGGTTTTGCTCAGGTCGGACATGAATCAGACTGGCGCACAGCTTCAACAAACTCTGTTCAGTCAGCTCTTTCCAAAGAGAATGGTTTTGATCTTCAGTTCGTTGACTGCGATAACGACTCAGCAGCACAGCTCGAAGCAGTTCGTAACTTCATCCAGCAGGGCGTTGATTACATCGTAATCGATCCTATCGTTTCAACAGGCTGGGATACAGTCCTCGGCGAAGCTCAGGATGCAGGAATTCCTGTAATCGTAATCGATCGTACAATCGATGATTCAGACAAGTACACAGCATGGGTAGGCTCTGAGTTCACAAACGAAGGTCTTGCATCAGGCGCATGGCTCAAGGCATATGCAGAAGCTAAGGGTATTGATGAGCTGAACATCCTCGAGATCACAGGAACCACAGGTTCTTCTGCTGAAATCGGACGTACAAAGGGCTTCCACCAGTATGTTGATGATAACGGCTGGAACCTCATTGATTCTCAGACAGGCGACTTCACACAGGATGGCGGCCAGTCAGTTATGGAATCATATTGCAAGTCATATGCAGGTCAGTTCAACGTAGTAATCTGCCAGAATGATAACGAAGCTTTCGGTGCTGAACAGGCTATGGAAGCAGCAGGCGTTTCATTCGGTGTTGATAAAGATGTCATCCTTATTTCCTTCGATGCATGCTCAGCAGGTCTTACAGATGTTCTTGCAGGCAAGATCAATGCAGACTTCCAGTGCAATCCTCTTCAGGGCCCTGACTGCGCAGACATCATCAAGAAGCTTGAAGCAGGCGAGACTGTAGACCAGAAGAAGTACATGGCTGAGCCTTGGTATGTAAATGAGGACATCATTCCTTCAATCTCTTATAAGAACAATGCAGGCGAAGATGTAACTGAGGATCTCGTAGTTGTAACTCAGGATATCGTAGACGCTGACTATTGATCAGGTTTTAGAGACCACTTCAGGGGTGCCCCGAAAGGAGCACCCCGTTTTTACAGAAAAACGAGGTATGCTGACATGGAAAATGACGAATTGATCACAATGCGGGACATCACGAAGACTTTTCCGGGTGTTATCGCTCTGGATCATGCACAGCTGACACTGCGCAAAGGCGAGATCCATGCACTTATGGGCGAGAACGGTGCTGGAAAATCGACAATAATAAAGTGCCTGACCGGCGTGTATAACCGTGATTCAGGAGAAGTACATATGGAAGGCGTGGAAGGAAACATAAACTGCCATTCCACAGAGGATGCACAGAAGATCGGTATTGCCACTGTGTATCAGGAAGTTAACCTGTGCCCCAACCTTACGGTGGCGGAGAACCTGTTTATCGGCCGTGAGCCCAGGACAAAAGCTGGTTTTATCGACTGGAAACAGATGAACAGGAATGCTAAGAAGGTCATGGATGGACTGGAAATTTCCATCGATGTGACGCAAACACTTGAAAATTATTCGATCGCTATTCAGCAGATGGTAGCTATCGCAAGAGCGGTCGACAGAGACTGCCGCGCACTGATTCTTGATGAGCCCACATCTTCACTGGACGACAAGGAAGTCGAAAAGCTGTTCAGAGTCATGAGACAGCTCAGAGATAAGGGCGTAGGTATCATATTTGTAACACACTTCCTCGAGCAGGTGTATGAGGTCTGTGACCGCATAACCGTCATGAGGAACGGCGCTTTCGTCGGGGAATACACAGTAGCTGAACTGCCAAGAGTTAAGCTGGTCGCAGCTATGCTCGGCAAAGACTTCGATGACCTCGCAGCAATAAAGAACGAGACTATGGCATCAGCGGACGGCGAAGTCCTGCTCGTATGCGATGGGATGAGTCATAAGGGAACGATAAAACCGTTTAACTTCAAGATCCGCAAGGGTGAGGTCGTAGGTATTACAGGACTCCTGGGGAGCGGCCGCAGTGAGATGGTACGCTGCATATACGGTGCAGATAAATCCCAGTCCGGCAAAGAGACAATGAAAGGTGAGGAGCTGAAGATCAAGGCGCCCATAGATTCAATAAGAAAAGGCATGGGATATCTGCCTGATGACCGCAAGGCTGATGGCTGTATAGGAGATCTTTCCGTGAGAGAGAATATCATTCTCGCACTCCAGGCCAGACAGGGAATGTTCCACACGATTCCGCGCGCAAAACAAAATGAGATCGCGGATGAATTCATCAGGGAACTCAGTATAAAGACTCCTTCACGTGAGACAGCCTTAAAGCAGCTCTCGGGCGGCAACCAACAGAAGGTAATCATTGCCCGCTGGCTCGCGACTCACCCTGATCTCCTTATACTTGACGAACCCACAAGAGGTATTGATATCGGAACAAAGACCGAGATCCAGAAGATGATCCTGAAGCTCGCCGGGGAAGGTATGAGCGTCATATTCATTTCGTCAGAAATCGACGAGATGCTCCGCACCTGTTCGCGTATGTGCGTAATGCGCGATGGTGAAAAGGTCGGAGAGATCGATCATGAACTGACGCAGGAGAATGTAATGAAGGCTATCGCGGGAGGTGGCAACTGATGAAAAATCTTAAGAAAGTAACAAAGCAGCAGCTGTTCCTGCCGATCTTCTGCCTGTTCCTTGTTTTGCTGGTAAATCTTTTCAAAGATCCGAGCTTCTTCGGAATTTCCATCAATAACGGAGTCCTTTATGGCCGTATTATTGATGTCCTCAACAGAGGCAGTGAAATAGCAATACTGGCAGTAGGACAGACACTTGTAGTAGCAGTTTCAGCAGGAACCGATATATCAGTCGGTTCAGTAATGAGCCTTGCGGCCTGCGGTACATGCATGGTCCTCGCAGGTTTTGGCGTCAACACAACGAGCACGACCCAGGTGCCGCTTATCATCGGTATACTGTTCGGCGTTGCGCTCGGCGGACTCTGCGGAGCATTCAACGGCGCGCTCGTGGCAAAACTTAAGATACAGCCGATGGTAGCAACACTTATCCTTTACACTGCGGCACGTGCCATAGGACTTTTGTTCTGAGCCATGCTTTTTCAGGTTTGACGCTGCCTTTTCATGATCCCATTCAAAGGATAAAGCCATTCATTTTCCTCCACATCCAAGGAATTGTCCAAAGCCTGCAGAGACAGTAAAAAATACGTA
>JAQWCI010000194.1 GCA_028706005.1 Lachnospiraceae bacterium | reverse complement strand
GAACTGTCAATAAGTTGTGGCTTGAATCTGGTAATTGTTTTACGCATCCGTTTATCAAGATGCATCTTTTTTTCTATTTCCAGGTTTATATCTGCATCGTTGTATCCACCGTCTATAATAAACTCCTCATCCATATCAAGTGGATTCAGCTGAACTAATGACTGCTGGCTGCTTCCATAAATCATTACATCCATACTGAGTTTATTGACGAGAAATGTTGCGCTTTCTCCATTCTCGCTGATCTTATATGTATTCCTCATATATGGCACATAGAATTCTTCTCCTTCATAAATCACTGTATGTCCATATCTTAAGGTCGCAATCGTTGAACGGAGGAATGCAGCAAGAACATCTCGTGCAGCTTTTGTTCTATTCATCTTTTCCAGTGCGTAAATTTCCATATCAAGCCTCGCTTATCATATCAACGAAATCAATATGCACTGAACAATGAAGAAAGCGATCAATGCGTAGCTTATCTTATCAATCTTTCCAGGGATCACATAATAGCCATACTGATCCTTTTCCTGAATCTTGCCTGCTGCTGCAAGTTTTACAACATGGTCTATTGTCAGGTCACTTCCTGTTGCAGTTTCAAATGAGAAACCTGAGAGCGCATTACTTGTTTCTTTGTTCTTGTTAGTAAGAAGACTGACAATATAACCAACAGCAAACGCAAACAGGAATCCAAAGAAGCACCACCATAATGACCCTATCGATGTGCAGAAATGCATATAAAGGTCAATTCCAAGTCCTGCAATGATTGCTGAAATGCACCCCTTTTCATTCGCCTTCTTGCAGAACACAGCAAGAGTAAACGCGCTGAGCATGCATGGATAGAACAAAGGTCCAATAGTATTTATTACATCCAATACAGAACTGAGATTTCCAAGAAGCAGAGCAATTACAACTGCAAACACTCCCCATAATAATGTCATGACCCTTGATACCTTGAGGCACTTATTATCATCTGCATTTGGATTGATCTTCTTATAGAAATCAGTTATTGAAACCGTTGACAGCGAATTCAGAGCCGAATCAAGACTTGACATTCCCGCTCCAAACACACCTGCTGTCACTAGTCCTGCTATTCCTACAGGGAGATACTGTGTTATGAAGTTAAGCATCACATAATCCGACTTTTCGAATACCTGTCCGCCAAATGCGGTATAAAGGCAAATACCTGCAAACATGAACAAGAATGTCTGAATAGGAACAATGAATCCTGCAAGAGCCATGGACAGTTTTGACTCGCGGATAGATTTCGCAGTGAGAACTCTCTGGATCTGGCTCTGATCAAGACCAATATAAGTTAGATAGAGGAATCCTGAGCCAAGAAGTCCGCCCCAGAATGTATATGAATCCGTAAGATTGAATGAAAAATCAAAACCTGTCAGCAGATTATTGGCAGCAGCATTTGATATTACCGTTCCAAGTCCTCCGGCATTGAATACAGGAATAGCTATAGCCAGGATAACACCAAACCATATGATGACCATTTGCGCTACATCGGTCCATATTACTGCGGATATTCCACCAAATACTGTATACGCTATTGCTATAACTCCCATCAGCAGTATTGCTGTTTTGGTGTCAACGCCCGTGATCATTGAAAGTGCCAATGCCGGAGCATACAATACGACAGCTGTCTGCAGCCCTCTTGAAAGAAGGAAGATGAAAGCCATAAGTCCGCTCGACTTCTGGCCGAAGCGCTTTCCAAGGTACTCATAAATAGAAACGACTTTTGTGTTGTAAAAAAAAGGCACAAACGTTGTTATAAGAATTGCTATTACCAAAGGAAACTGAAAAGTAAATGTAAGTCTGTGAAGTCCACTTGTGTAGCCCCACCCTGGCATTCCTATAAACGAAACAGCCGAACACTGAGTTGCCATGACTGAAAGGCCTATTGCCCACCACGGGATCTTTCTACCTCCGAGGAAATACGACTCCGTACTGCTGTTGCTCTTGCCTACTTTCGTGCCAAGAAACAACATGGCACCAAAATAACATATCAAAACGATCCAGTTGATTACACCAAATGTGTTCATCAATCACCCCTCCTTGTGTGAAAAACTAAAATTGCAATATTTTTGTTTTTTTATATAGACCGGAATTGTCTGCAGGTCAGCTCTGCTTATCAGTGTCTGATTACCGCTCTCACCTTGTCCGGTGTGCAAATCTACCCACTCTCCATCCGGCAAATACACTTCACGCTCTGTTTTCCCTGCGTATAAAACCGGTGCTACAAGTACATCAGGTCCTAACATGTACTCATCCTCAATTGCCCATGTTTCTTTGTCATTCGGATAATCATAGAACAACGGTCTCATTACTGGAGTTCCATCGTCATGGGCCTTCTCCATCTGTTCCATAATATATGGCCGCATATTATCTCTGATATTCAAATAGTATTTACAGATTTCATATATATCATCTCCGAACGACCATACTTCATTTGGAGATCCGCTTGTGTATTTCCAGCTGTCTGCATCTCCGGGAACAAATGTTTTGCCTGTTTCTGAGATGACCAGTGGCTGCCTGAAACCATGCATTCTCATGACCGGGCAGAAAGTGCCAAACTCAAACCATCGTACAAAACATTCCCTGAATGAGTCTGTCCTTACATCTCCGCCATGAAAACCACCTATATCAGTCGTCCACCATGGCATTCCTGAAAGGCCCATACTAAGACCTGCTGCCAATTGGTTCCTGAGAGATTCGAAAGTTGATGCAACATCACCTGTCCAAACAAGTGCTCCATACTTTTGAGACCCAGCCCATGCGCATCTTACCAGGCTTACGATCTTATCTTCTCCTTCATTGCTTCGCCCGTCGTATACCATCTTTGCGAAGTCTTTGGGGTATGTATTACCGATTTCCTTGTCGGATCCCTGATAGAAGCGATAATTATCATACTCATATCCTGATAACTCCGGCTCGCATTCATCCAGCCAAAACAAATGAATTCCTTTATCAAAGTAATTCTTCTTTAATTTCTCCCAGACATATTTTCTAGCCTCAGGGTTGGTAGCATCCATGTATGTATCTTTGTTCTTGATTCCCAGTCTGGGGCCCATTTCTGTCCGTATTAAATACCCTTTTTCCTCCATTTCACGGTAGTTTTCACTCGATTCTTCTACTGTCGGCCAAACGGAGACCATAAGCTCGATTCCCATGTTCTTAAGTTCATCGACCATTGCCTGAGGATCAGGCCAATACTCAGGATCGAATTTAAAATCTCCCTGTGCTGTCCAATGGAAGAAATCAATTACCATAACCGAAAGAGGAAGCTTGCGTTTCCTGTACTCTCTTGCAACATTCAGGACTTCTTCCTGTGTCCTGTACCGCAACTTGCTCTGCCATAGTCCCGTGCCATAGTCAGGCATCATGGGCACTTTGCCAGTTATATCTGCATAAGCCTCTTCAATCTCTGCTGGCGTATCGCCGGCAGTTATCCAGTAATCAATTTGTTTTGTTGAATCTGATGTCCATTCTGTGACGTTCTTTCCAAAAGAAGCCTTGCCGATAGCCGGATTATTCCACAGCATTCCATAACCTCTGCTTGACAGGACAAACGGTATAGTTATCTGCGAATTCCGCTGAGCCAGCTCAAGGACACAGCCCTTTTGGTCCAGATATGGCTGGTTATATTGTCCCATTCCATAAAGTCGTTCCCTGTCTTTCGCTTCAAACCTCACCACTGTTTCAAAGTTATCTGTTCCCTGTATCGGTCTGAACCACCTGCCTGGGATTTCAAGAGCAGAATCCGGCTCATCAGGATCACTGATTCTCCTGAACCTGTTTTTGTCATATTCTTCCAGCAGTAGTTCCTTCTTTTTGTTATAGAATTTAATCTTTCCCGTACACAGGATCTCACAACTGATTTTGCCGTTAC
>JAQWCI010000039.1 GCA_028706005.1 Lachnospiraceae bacterium | reverse complement strand
TGTACTTCAAGGATCGTGGCACTTATTACCGCACAGCATCATTCCTGTGTATCGGTATGTCGCTGTTCCTTATAATCTCGTCAATCTGGCCCAATATCCAGTTTCTAAGGCCCGGCGAATTTCCGCGCGATAATGTTTTCACGCATATGATCGCGGCTTTGTACCAGTCAGATACACCTACTAACCTGTGTCCCAGCATCCATGTCTATAACTCTATCGCGGTAGTTGCAGGAATACTTAACAGTTCCTGGAGGATTTTCTGCAAAAAAGGGGTGAGGATTGCTTCCGTAACGTTGGGTGTGCTCATCATTCTTTCAACGTTGTTCATCAAGCAGCATTCTTTCTTTGACGTCTGCTGTGCCTGCGCACTGGCAGTATTCTCATACTTCCTGTGCTTCCATCTTGGATTCACTTTTTCAGGGAAAATGATCAGGCGGGGCTCTTTCGTAAGGTTTGGAGCAGAACAGTCAGAATAAACGCCATCTGACTGCCTGCCCGAATTGTCTAGTTGAAGTTGAAGAAATGCCTGACCACCTTGTATCCGCCGACAGTAATATCTCTTCCACCCTTTCCCGGTGCATTCATTGCTATTCCAAAAATTCCCAGACGCAGTTTTCTGTAAAGGAAGAAGTCCTTATCCTTTATATATTGCCACAGTTCATTCTTCCTGGTCATATCACTTTTAGTGTATGAACACAGCGCAAGTACTGATGAAATAGTTGTAATTATTTCCAGGTAATTATACATATACTGACGACACATTGGCATTGAATTCATCTTTGCCCTAGTGTCCTTATCGCAGTAATAATCGACCATCAGCCTGTTGACACGTATCTGCTGATCAAGTCTTGATATCATTACTTTCTGATTGACCGATTGGTCTGACCGTCCGATGAAATAGTGATAAAAATTGATGTCCATGTAGTACATGTTCCTGACGTACGGCAGCGGTTCAAAAACATAAAGGTTGTCAACATAGAAAGTATGCTCAGGGAGCTTTATCCCGCACTCACGAAGAAGACCGGTGCGGTAAATAACGCTGTGCATCAGAATATAATGACCTTTATGAAATCTCTTCACATCTGCCCATGAGAAAAACTGTCCGACCGGGAGCGACTTGCGGTACTGCATTACCTTATGTCTTGGCTCTCCGACCTTATCGTAGACAAAATTTGATACAAGCATATCAAGCTGCGGCCTGGATCCGGCATTTGTGCGAAGAAAATCTATGATTTTCATAAGGGCTGTATCTTTTACCCAGTCATCGCTGTCTACGACTTTGAAAAAGAGCCCTGTGGCCGCCTCAATACCTGCATTTACTGCTGATCCGTGCCCGCCGTTCGCTTTGTGGATCACACGGACTATATTAGGATTAATGACCTGATAACGGTCAGCTATCTCAGCAGTCCTGTCTGTGGAACCGTCATCAACGATTATGATCTCGAGGTCGTCCCCGCCAATCAGCAGAGAATCTATGCATTTCGACATATATGCTTCTGAATTGTAACAAGGGATAGTAACTGACAATAATTTCATTTCATACCTCATGCCTGAATTTATTTGGTCAAAACATTATCCGTGAAAGTGATCCCTGCTCTGCTCGTATCTGCCGATCGTCAGCAGACATTCCCTCAGATCGCTCCATCTTTCAACAACTGTGCCCGGCTCTATTTCAAGACCTGCTGCCACCGCCATAGTATCAATCATGTCATTCGTGATACGACTGTGTATTGCCATAAGAATATTGAGTCTCTCTTCTGTTGAATCTGCATCAAGGAATTTCTCGACCATCGGATCAAGCTGTCCTTCGCCGTCGACAGAGTCAGCTTCATCCACGGCATCAGTATCCGATGCTGCATGATGTTCTACACTCGTATCCTCATTTTCCTTACTATGCTCGTCGTTCCTGTACCTGCTCATGAAATTCGGCACACGCTTCTCTTCATCTTCATCGTCCTTCTCCACAAGTTCAAAACGACGAACTTGTTTTGCCTCGGGATAACGACCCGGATCAAGCTTTTCAGTAAAGTTGCGAAGGCCTCTGGCCCAGACACGGTATGGCGGATACATCCCCTGATATATGACCAGTTTCTCACCTGTCTCGGAATCATCTGCTATAGTCATTATCTGATAAAGATTCCCACGAAAATGCCTGTAGATTTCCTGCGGTTTAGGTACCCTGATGTCACTTTCCATTTATTACCTCCAAGCTGAGTGCATTGATCAGCGACTCAAGCGCTATTTTGTCACTCATTTTTCCACTCTTGTAATCAGCATCCGCGCTCACGCTAAGATCAAGCAAACGTTCTATCTGCGCAGTTGAGCGATATTTTGCCAGCGCCGGCCTCGCTTTTCTCACCTGCCACGCCTGGATTCCCGTTTTTGAAGCAATCTCATCATTGCCAAGACTCTGCAGATCTTTCATCTGCAGGAATCTATTATACTGCCTTACCAGCAAAACAAGTATTACCTGTGGAGGCGTCTCAAGCTTGACCATATCAAGATAAATCCCGATTGCATCAGAATTGCTGCCCGCTGCTATCGCATCTATGAGGTCGAAGATCCTGTCCTGAATTACCGGCGTACAGATTGCTTTTATGTCAGCCGTATCAACCGCGGTCTTCTCCCCGATAAAACTTATCAGTTTGTCTGCCTCTGAGGCGATATTCATCATATCATCTCCGGCATACTGACGAAAGAGTGCGAGTGATGCGCCTTCAATTGTTTTGCCGGCTTTCCGGAATCGTCCCTGGATCCACTTTCGCAGTGTCGAATCCTCAACATTTTCACACGCGAGCACAGTCAGGCTTTTACCTGGCTTTCCCATCCTCGTGTACAGGCGTCTCTTCCTGTCTATCGTCGGCTCTGAAAAAACAAAGATCGTCGTCTCCGGCTGCGTTCCAAAATAATCCGCGAGCTTGTCAGCCTCGCCCGTCATCTCCCGCGCCCAAAGACCGGTGTTCTCAAAAAGGACCACCCTTCGCTCTGCGAAAAACGGCAATGTCTCGGCAATATCGATGACATCCTTTGCTGCAAATCCCGTGCCTGTAAACTTTGTCAGATTCATCTGATCTTTGGCATCACCGAGAAGTGCAGATAACACTTTGTCGCGATACTGGTTCCTGAGATAAGCCTGTTCTCCGCTTATCATGAAAAACGAGGTGAACGCCCCGCTTTCCAGGACCTTATTAAATTCCTGCTGCCGCTCAAGGAACGAGGGCTCCGCTTTACTCGAATATGATGGCATTCTCTGACTTTATTCCCGTTATAATGTCTGCAGAATTGCGAAAGCATCCGAAAAAACAGAACAATTCGCAACGTCACATTACTCTGCCGCACAACACGTTTTTTATGCGGCCACGGAACTATTATCATGCATGAAATGACTTTAGTCAAAAAAAGTTTGCACTTGACTTCAACTGTCACAGAGTATACAGTACATACGAAATACAACTTGATATCGGCTAGGGGAGCAACAGCTGAGATGCCGGCGCGTGCCGTCGGTAACCCTTATCACTTGATCCGGACAATACCGGCGAAAGGAAGCGCTTTTGAATCCCCTCCGCATAATCTCATTTTATGAAGGAGGATTTTTTATGTCATTATCAACACTCACTGAAGACGGAAGTTATGCACTCACAAATGCAGGATACACGGTACTCGTCCTGGTCATGCTGGCGATCCTGCTCGCGGCCTGCTATTTCACAAAGGCCGACAGCCGCGCCAAAACAGGCACGAGGCGGCTTGTTTTCTCATCAGCCGCAATTGCTCTTGCCTTTGTCACTTCCTTCCTCAAGATCTTCGCTCTTCCAATGGGCGGAAGCGTAACGCTTTTCTCAATGCTCTTCATTGTACTTATCGGTTACTGGTACGGCCTTGGCAGCGGCATCATGGCAGCTGTCGCTTATGGCCTGCTGCAGATGATCGTAGACCCGTACATCGTCAGTATCCCTCAGATGCTCTGCGATTATATTTTCGCATTTGGTGCTCTCGGTCTGTCCGGCGTTTTCCACAATGCAAAACATGGACTTATCAAGGGCTATCTTCTCGGCATCTTCGGTCGCTTTGTCTTCTCGTTCCTCTCAGGCCTTATCTTCTTCGGTCAGTATGCACCTGACGGAATGAATCCGGCTGTCTACTCAGCAGCCTACAACGGAAGCTATATCGCTGCCGAAGGCGCAGTAACCATCATACTTCTCATGATCCCGGCTGTTTCAAATGCTCTTAGCAAGATCAAGAAACTCGCCACGCAGAATGAAACTGCAGCCCCTGATCGCCGCAACGCCAGCACTACTGACTGAAACACCATTCAAAAGCGTCCGTCTTAACGGTTATTGCGCCGCTGTATCTTGTATCCAGAATAACGGTGCCGCTCTCTTCCAGACGCTCGACGGTTTCTTTCGATGGGTGGTGGTATTTGTTGCCGGTCCCGCACGAAATAACCGAATAAGACGGATCCAGGATCTCCAGCCATTCCTTTCCGGTCGCATTCTTTGATCCATGATGTCCACACTTAAGTATCGTCGTGCCACCTTCAGGAATCGGCAAAACACCTTCGTCCTCTTTTGTTTTGATATATTCGAGGCAAGTGTCCTCTCCGCCTTTCTCGAGATCTCCCGTGAGCATTGCCGAGAATGAGCCATATGTGAGCAGGAATGTGAGCGAGCCCTCGTTTACATCCTCGTATCTTGCGTCATCCGGATGTACGCAGTACATTTTAAGCTTATCAAAACTGATCAGGTCTCCACGCTCGAAATAAATGACCGGAATTCCGCCTGCTGCCGCCAGTTCTTCAATCATCCGGTAGTTTTCTCCTTTCAGGTCCTCATTTTCGCTCATGTCAGCGAGTCCGATCTGCCTTATATCGTAATCATTCTCAAGAAGAGTAATAAGACCGTTGCAGTGATCACTGTCGTCATGTGTCAGAATAGCAAGATCAATTGTCCCGGCTCCCTGATGTTTCAGGAATGGCTCAATCTGATATGTCCCCACATCATTTTTGCTCGATGAACCGCCGTCAATCGTGATATTAATCCCGTCAGCACTTATCAGTATTCCATCCCCCTGCCCGACATCTATAAATGTCAGCTCAAGGCCTCTGGTGTCCCGTATCATGATGATCATAAGTGCGGCGATGATCCAGAGCCCTTTTATCACCGGCGGGAACTCCGCTATTACAAGTATCACCAGCATTACGATATAACACACCGTTGCGGCAGCATATGGCTTCCCGGTTATTATGCTGTGTCCCGGAAGTTCGGTCGTGAATCTGCAGATGCTCTCGTAGAAGAACAGTATTACATGATCTGCGAGGGCCGCAGCCTTTCCGAGCGGCATCACGAGCCCTCCGAACACTAGTGTTGCCATACCGCTCAGCATCACGACCGTCATCAGCGGTATCACCAGCACATTAAGGAACAGTGAATAAAGGGGAAAAACATAGTAAAAATTCAGATATACCGGCAGCGTGACCAGCGGGACAGCCAGAGATTTTGTCTCTTTTCTCCTGAACACCGGCATAAAAAGGCCTATGCCTATCACAGCGCCGAACGAGAAAAGAAAGCCGCTGTACATCAGGTAAAGAGGTTGTTCTATCAATATCATTATCGCGGCGACAGCAGTAGCTGTCAGAAGGTCATATGTCCTGTGGCTGATGATCGCGCCCATATGTATGATAAACATGATTACCGCGCGGAACGATGAGCTGCTCATTCCCGTCATTTTCCCGTAGAGCAGCATAAACACAATTGCAATTAATGCAGTTGCAATCTGCAAAACAGATGTATCGCTGATATAAACACTACCCGGCGCATACTTTCCTGTCTTCATTCGCATCTTTCCGCTCCCGGCAAATACTTCAGCGGCTGTTTTGAATATACGCATGAGCAGCCTGTACATTCCCATCCCGAATAATGAGATGTGAAGTCCTGAAATAGCCAGAATATGAATAATTCCGCTTTCCTGGTAAAGGTCTTTGATTTCAGGAGTCAGCGAGCCTTTCTCACCGAGAAGCATCGCCTTGAGGATCCCTGCGTCCTGTTCTGTCACCATACATTCATCGAGGATACGCGAAATAGTGCGCTTCAGCATATAAAGCGCATTACCGAGTGGATCTTTTGTTCTGCCGACTGCCTCAACATTTACATTGTTCAGTCGGAAGCTGATTTTAAGTGTCTGGTAATATAGACTGCTGTCAAATTCTCCAGGATTTGTCGCGCGGGCGAATGCCCTGAGCGTGCCCGAGAAGCGGGCATAAGAACCGATTGGAAGCTTTTCATCTTCGCGGTAAGGGTCATTTTCATCGATATTGACTTTGACAAGAACGCCTTGCGGTTTGGGAAAAGAGTCAGATGGAACTGTTTCCACGTCATTTATCGTCACAAGAAGATATCTTGTCCCGTCGGTCGATGAAGTTTTGAATTCCTTGCCGGTCACCTGTCCTGTCAAAGTGACAGACTCGCCGTCGTACTGATCATACGAACGGTCTTCAGTGTGACCCCAGATGGATAGATACAAATAGACAACAGCCGCAAAGACCAGCGCGATAAAGCACAGGGGCCTTCTCATCGTGAACCTCACTTTGCGTTACTGTTTACTCATTATTTCCTTCGACGAGGGTAAGATCCCTCGTATATATGTTCTGAAGCGGCATAGACTCCATAAATGTGCCTGACGTGTCACTGTCAACAGAGATCTGGACCTTCTGAATATCAGGTAGCTCTGTCAGTGAATCTACAATAGAATAAATAACGACTTCCGCTGATACAGCATATGGTTCAGTCATGAAATACTTGTCAAAACTGACAAAACATACGCCGTCTCTCGATGTGACGCTGAGAATGGTCGTATCCGGATTTATTATCGGATAAATGTCTGTTCCATTGGGACCTTTAAGAAGCTCCTCAACGATAAGTTTTTCTTTTGAGATATTGCTGTTATAAATTACCGGACGGCTGACAGCAACAAGCTTCTTACCGGTAGCATCGGCAAAATAAAGCCGCAGACTGTCCTTTTCATATAAATTAATATCCTTGCCAAGATTGAAAACAAATGTATCCTTGGTCATAGCTCCGACCGGACTGTCGCTGCTGTCTGTGAGAGGAGCGCCGTCAATCTGAAAGCTTATTGTTTTGACCCCGTCCACCTGACACAAAGTATCCACTATCGCTGCCCGCGTCAGTACTTCTCTCACCTTATTGAGTGACGAATATGCAGTCGAGAAATTCAAAGTCAGACTGCCACTGTTTATATCCTTGCCAAGCAAAGTGAATCCTTCGATAGGTGAAACGTACTCCACCTTATCCTGTACCTTTGAGAGTTGCTCAATAAGTTCGTCTATCAAAGCTCCTGTGTCTTTTGCTTCAGGCGTATGAGTCACGGGAACAATAGCCGTAATACCCTTGTTCAGATAGTATACATTTATTGTTGTACTGTCTGATGTACCTATCTCTGCCGAGCTCACCTGCTGAGTTCCATCATCATTCTGATTGTCTCCTGAAAGGGCTCTGACTATCATTATTGTGCCTGTGATTACTGCGGCAATAAGCACACCGGCTATTATCCCTGTCAGACGTTTCTTTATGTAGTTGTCGGACTTATTGCTATGTTCAGATGCCATTATCTGCTATATTGCCCCTTCATTTGCCTTTTTCTTCTTTATCGATAAGCTCCGTCCGTGTTTCACTTATCACCTTATCTGTTATGACCGGTATGGGCTGCGTGTCATTCAGAGATTTGTCGCTGCGTTCCACCTCAAGTCTGGACATTTCTCTTTCGATATCTTCCTTTGTGGGCAGCGGCTGTGTCTTTTCGAGCTCAGCCTTCCTGTCAGCCATCATCTGTGTGAGCGGTATTGTTACAATAAATGTTGTTCCCTCACCCGCTTTGCTCTTAACGTCAATTCTGCCTCTGTGAAGGAGTACAGCATTCTTGGTGATTGAAAGCCCGAGTCCTGTTCCGCCTACATCTCTGCTTCTTGACTTATCCACTCTGTAAAATCTCTCATACACCTTATCGAGTGAATCCTCAGGTATCCCGACCCCGGTATCAGCTACCGTGACCGTGAAATTCTGGTGGTCCGCATCGAGCGTCACAACGATCGTTCCATGTTCCCTGTTGTACTTCACGGCATTTTCAATCAGGTTATTCATGATCATTGTCAGCTTGACTTCGTCCACTTCTGCCGTTATCTCGCGTTCGCTCACCAGTGTCAGCTCTATATCACGTTTCTGTGCGAGAGGTCTGATCCTTCGGCATACGATCTCCGCCAGTTCATTTATATTGACCGTGCTTATATTAAGTTTTGCCGTGCCTTTTTCCATACGCACAAGGCTGAGCAGTTCTGATATTGTGCGGTTCTCGCGGTCTATTTCCTGGTCTATATCCTGAAGAAATTCTCTGTACATTTCCGGCGGGACATCCTTCTCTGCAAGCAGTGAATCCGCCAGTACTTTCATTGAGGTCATCGGGGTCTTAAGTTCATGCGAAACATTTGAAACAAACTCTTCCCTGCTCGCATCGAGTGCTCTCATCCGCAGGAGCACGCTGTTGAATGCGCCGACAATATGTTCTGTCTCCCAGTAAGCCGGTTCCTGTACAAGTTCAGTTGAATATCCTTCCTTTATGTCGCGTATCGACTCGGTGAGGCGGTTGAACGGTCTCACGATAAGATTCGACACTACCATTGCCAGCGAAAAGATACAGAGGAGTACTATTATCTCTATAAGTGTTGCCTTGCGGCTCAGGATAGCTTTTGTCTGACTGATACTGTCCGTCGAAACACTTGCAAGAAGCACGCCCTTTATGACTTCCTCAACATCAGTTTTTCCGGCGACTGAAGAAATATCCTGGCCCTCGAGTGATGTTGTTTCTATGATAGGTGTCACGACTTCAATATAACCGTCGACTGCATCATAAGTCGTGGTCGCTGCGCTGCTTCCGTTCTCAAGACATTTCACTATCTCCTCGGAAACAATGATCCTGCCCTCGGAAAGACCGTATGTATCCTTGATAACATTCAGGTTTTCATCTATGACAAGAACACGTCCGTCATTGAGTGTGGAAAACTGATCAAGCTCCGCATTTATGACATCTGATTCAGGCTGTGCCATATACCCATAAGCTATGAGGTGATTGGCGAGCACTTTCATCTGTGTCTGTACATCTGAGGTCCTGACTGCCACAGCACGGCTCTCATAACTTGACAATATTCCCGCATGAAGGAACAGGCATGGAATCATGCCTGATAGAAAAATCAGTATAAAGATACGCGTCCGAAGGCTCCTGAGGAACTTCGAACGATGATAGAACTGTTGTAATTTCTGTAACATTTATCTTCCTGTTTATCTTGTGTGGTAATAATACCCGATGCCCCATTTTGTCTGGACATAATCAGGTTCAGACGGGTTGTCTTCGATCTTCTCACGGAGCCGGCGCACATGCACATCTACCGTGCGGACATCCCCCGGAAAATCTGCTCCCCAGACATCCCCCAGCAAAGCTTCTCTGCTGTACACCTTGCCCGGGTTTCTTACCAGGAGTTCCAGCAGCTCAAATTCCTTGCTCGTGAGATTGATCTCTTTGCCTCTGATATAAAGACGATTGTTGTCGCAGTCGAGCTTCAGATCTCCGCTCTCAACTATATTTCCTTTGTCAGCCTTTGCGCTGTTCTCATTGGCTTCTACCTGCTTCCTTATTGAGGCGGCGCGGCGCAGTATTGACTTGATGCGCGCCTTGACTTCGAGTATATTGAACGGTTTCGTTATATAATCATCCGCACCGTAATCAAGACCGAGGATCTTATCCATATCCTCTCCCTTGGCTGTAAGCATTATTATCGGCACATCCGAGAACTCTCTTATCTGCTGGCAGACATCAAGACCTGACATCTTAGGCAGCATTACATCGAGAAGTATCACATCATATGTTTCTTCTTTGGCCTTGAGGAGCGCTTCTTCTCCGTCGTATGCGCAGTCCACTTCGTAGCTCTCCTGCATAAGGCTGAAACGCAGTCCCTTAACTATCAGTTTTTCATCATCTACTACAAGAATTCTAGCCATATCCCAGTCATATCTCCCTTTTGCTGATGAACTCATTATAACATCGAGGCGGGTGCTCTGCGCGTTAATTCTGCCGCAATATACTGTTTATTTTGCTGTACAGTGCTGTTCACTGGCCAACTATTATACTGTGTGTGAGAGATGTGTATGACCGGCCCGGGTATTTTGAAGCCGTCGGCGCTTTGCGAAGTTTATGCGAAAGATTTTCTTTCGCATTGAGCAATAGCGTCCGCTACGGCTGAGATATAGCGAGAGCGTGCCCGGAACGGACATACACAAACGAACACTTTAGCATTGATAAGTTAGCCGGGGAACAGCACTGCAAAGCAGCATGATTCACATTACGGTCCGACCGTAATATGATCTTTCATTTTTGCGAATAGTCCCTCCTTGATCCCGCTGACCTTCATCAGATCCTGCGTTGTTGCAAAGTTTCCGTTCGCCTCCCGGTACTCGATTATCGTGCCGGCTCTCGTCTCTCCGACTCCGGGAATACTCATGAGCTGCTCAGCCGTAGCCGTATTGATATTTACAAGCGCAGGTGAAGCGCCGCTATTATCAGCGTCTGCTGACCCGATTGATGTATTCGAAGTCATGTTGTCCGCAGTCCTTTTTAGCAATTCATCAGGATCAGAAACAAACGGAGACTCACTTGCATCGCTCTCCGGATCCGCAATCTCTTCCTTCGTGAAAACTTCCACCATATCAGAATCCTTCAGCACTATCGCCTGATTAAGATAAGCTGTGTCAGCTCCCCCGCTAAAACCTCCTGCTGCCTCCACAGCTTCATACACTCTTGACCCTGCCGGCAGCTCATACACGCCCTCATTCTTCACAGCGCCACAGACGAACACGCAGATTATCTCCGGCTGCGGCTCTGCAGTGCCTGCTGCTGCGCCAGATTCTGAAGTTGCCGCCGCACTTGAGCCTGACCCTGCAGCGGTTCCATCTGATGACACTTCCAATCCGGATATTTCATTTCCGGTGGATGCGGCAGGCGCCGATGATGTAGCACCTTCTCTCTCAGCTCCTGATTCATCATAGGATGCGAGCTCAATATCGTTCCCATTCTTCACCCCGCACGACACTGCGCATATATTGACGATAATAACAACAAGAAGCAGACACAGCGCTCCGCCGTGCCTGCTTCCCGATATTTTGTTTGTAAATACTTTCAGCCGTCTCATGGCGACTTCACATTTTATTCTCATCACACAGTCCCTCTTTGGTGAAGGCCCCGCCGTGCGATGAAACGATTGTATATGATTTTCTGATGTCGGTCAATCCCGATTTATTCCCCGCCAGTCAGCTCCGCGTTTATGTCGATCTTCTCAGGATCCGCAATCGACTCGACTGTGTAAGAATCATCCCCTGTGATCTGGACCATTGTCTGCTGATCAAGTGTCCTGAGCGTTTCATTTGGATTCGCTCCGTCCCACACCTCAGCGAAAGAGTTTTCAAGCAACATCCAGAAATCACTGGCCGCGCGCATCTTTGAAATAGGTCTCGAATCTGTGTATGCATCGCTGAACCCGTTCATGTGCTCATCACTGTACGTAACATTGCTCTGTGCCAGCGGTTTTCCTGTTCTGTCGAAGAAATCGCTGCTGTTCTCAAGCAGTGCATAGCGTATAAAACTGTTTGCTTCGGTCTGCTCTTTCGAATAGCCATTTACCACCATGCAGTTTGTTACAGAAAGTCCCCTGGTCGTCAGCGAATCAGTTATATCCGGAAGTTGCAGCACTCCGTAATTTCCCGTAAATGTACCATCCGCCGCATACTGGGAAAGCAAATTCACCGCATCAGATGTAGCTACGGTAAAAACAGTTTTGCCGGCTGCAAAGTCACTGAGTACAGAGCTGTAACCACAGTTCTTCGTGTCTATTGAAAAATACTGGTTAAGCTGCTGGTATACCTGCAGCGCCTTAATGGCGTTCTCATTATATATGTCGATATCATCGACATTGTCCCCGTACTGGCCGCCGACATTTATCTGGTCGCCGACAAAATAATAGTTGTAGAAAATGTCCCCGACGTCCCAGTTGAATACTGATGAGACTGTCTCAGGAGCATTGTAGTTATTCGCAAAATCAATGATATCAAGAATTGTCGCAGGAAGCTCTTCCACATAATCCGTGTTGTACAGCAGCGCTGCGGTCTCGAAATAGAACGGGTAAGCTACCACCTCACCGTTGTATGTCACGGCATCAACAGCTGTTTCCGGGAAAACTGTATTGTCCGCGAAGATGTCCGGATCATCTACAGTCGCGCTGAGCCCTGCAAGAGCTGCCTTCCCCAATGTGTCATTGCTGATTATGTAAATATCCGGCATATCATCATCGTTGTTTACTGATGCGCTGTTGATAGTCTCAAGATAATCAACGCCATCCTTAAGCTCCGGTTCAACACGATAAGTGTTCTGTGATTCGTTGTACTTTACAGTGACTTCATTGAGATAATCAGTGAGTGAATCGTCGTTATACCACAGGTTTATGGTTGTTTTGCCGACAGCAAAAAGCGACGCGCCGGAATTGTCGTCAAGTCCAAGCGTGTATCCTGATGATGCCACCCATATGAGTCCTGCCATCAGCATGACTACCAGCAGAACTGAAACAAGTCTGTTCTTCATAAAAGAATTAACCTTCCATGCAATAGCATCGCTATTGCATTGCTATAGCATCGCTATTGCATTGCTATTGCATCGCTATTGCATTGCGATCGCAGGCTCCAGTATCGCGATCATCGCGTCTACGTCTGCTTTTGTGATAATAAGCGGTGGGACAAAACGAATGATGTCCGGACCGGCATTTATAAGTATAAGCCCATTGTCCATCGCTGTCTTTATTATCTTGCCGACAGGTCTGTCAAAAACAAGTCCCTGCATGAGGCCTACGCCCCTGCGTCCGGTTATGCAGGCATACTTGTTTACAAGTCCGTCGAGTTTTGACTCAAGGTATGGCGCGATTTCATTGACATGTCCCACGATGTCCTTTTTATCGAACATCTCCAGGACTTTTGCCACAGCTGCGCATGCGAGTGGATTTCCACCGTACGTAGTCCCGTGATCCCCTGCAACGAGACTGTTCTGCGCCACCTTTTCTGTCATGAGGAAAGCACCTACAGGCACGCCGCAGCCGAGTGCCTTTGCGGTCGTCATGATGTCAGGCTTTATTCCGGATTTCTGCCACGCGTACATATGACCGGTTCGTCCCATGCCGCACTGGACTTCATCAAATATCAGCAGAATGTCTTTGCTGTCACACAGCTCGCGGCACTTCTTCAGGAAGTCCTCGTCCGCACAGAAAAGACCGCCCTCGCCCTGCACCACTTCCATGATGATCGCACTTGTTTTGTCTGTCACAAGAGCTTCCACTGAGTCAAAACAATTGAGATCCGCAAATTTTACATTGCAGCACATCTGCCCGAAAGGCTCGCGGTAATGCTCGTTGCCCGTGACAGACAGTGCGCCGTAGGTGCGGCCGTGGAAGGAATGGTTCATTGCTATGATCTCATGATCTGTGCGGCCATCCCCCAGATACCCGTACTTCATTGCCGCCTTGAGTGCGCCCTCGACAGCCTCTGCACCGGAATTTGTGAAGAAAACGCGATCCATTCCAGAGACTTTCCTGAGCATATGCGCAGCCTTTATCGCCGGCTCATTATAGAAATAATTAGATGTGTGAATGACCTTATCTATCTGATCCTTGAGCGCGTCATTGTATTCTTTGCAATTATAACCAAAAGCGAAGACCGCGATCCCGGCCATAAAATCAAGGTATTTCTTCCCATCGGTGTCATAGAGATAAACGCCGTCCCCGTGGTCGAGTACGATCTGGTATCTGTTATATGTGTGAAGCAGGTCCTTTTCGGCCTGATCTATCATCTCCTGCATTTCTGAACTCATTTTGCTTCTCCCTTCATGACTCATCAGGATAAAACATTGTTCCGATACCTTTATCTGTGAATATCTCGAGCAGCATACTGTGTGCCAGTCTGCCGTCCAGAATATGGACACGGTCGACCCCGGCTTCCACAGCCGACAGACAGTTGCCGAGTTTTGGCAGCATCCCGCCGCCTATTATTCCACTGTCTATAAGCCTGTGCGCCTCCGAGACGCTGAGCCTCGAAATGAATGTACTCTTGTCGTTGTAGTCTCTGTAAACGCCTTCGACATCGGTCAGGAAAACAAGTTTATATGCCCCGACGGCTTTTGCTATCGCGCAGGCGGCATCGTCCGCATTTATGTTGTAAGTATTGAAATCATCGTCTAGCCCTATCGGCGCAACTATAGGCAGGTAATCGTCCTCTAGCATGTCGTGAAGGATGCCTGGATTTACGCAATCGACATCGCCGACAAAACCTATGTCCTCACCATCAGATGTTTTCCTCACGCAGTGGAGAAGTCTGCCGTCCTTACCTGAAAGGCCCACCGACTTTGTGCCGAGTTCCTCGACCATCGTGACGAGCTGCTTATTGACACGTCCGAGCACCATCTCGGCGATTTCCATCGTAGCGCTGTCTGTCACTCGAAGCCCATTAACGAACTTTGCCTCGCCTCCGGTTTTCTCGACCCATTTGCTTATGGCCTTGCCGCCGCCGTGCACAATTATCGGCTTAAAACCGACGAGCTTAAGCAGTGTCACATCTGAGATCACGCTCCGCTGCAATTCCGGATTACTCATCGCCGAGCCGCCGTACTTCACGACAATGATCTTGCGGTTATATTTTTGAATATAAGGAAGCGCCTCTATAAGAACTTCGGCTTTTCTTTTTGCTTCATCAAGATCATTAAGATTAGTATCCACAGCAAATCCTCCGTTTTTTACGACCTGTAATCTGCATTGATCTTCACGTAGTCATATGTAAGATCGCAGCCCCAGGCTGTCGCGCTCTCACTTCCTGAATTCATATCACAGAGGATAGTGACAACTTTCCCGGAAAGAAGCTGCGTCGCTTTATCCTCGCTGTAAGGAGAATCAGCGCCTTGTGAACACACGAGGATACTCTTCTCTCCGTCTTCGCTCACATAATAAAGATCGACTTTCTCCGGGTCGAAATCCACACCTGAATAGCCGAGTGCACAGATGATCCTTCCCCAGTTCGCGTCCTTCCCGAACACTGCAGCCTTTACAAGATTTGAACCTATAACAGATTTGGCGAGTTTCCTCGCATTTTCCTTCGTATCAGCATTTACCACATGCGTCTCTATAAGTTTTGACGCGCCTTCACCGTCAGAGGCCATTTTTCTGGCAAGGTCAGCGCAAAGTGCCTTAAGAGCCTCGACGAACTGTTCATAATCTCCGTTTTTCTCATCGATCACAGGGTTTCCCGCCAATCCGTTCGCGAGGCAGATGATCGTATCATTTGTGGAAGTATCTCCATCAACCGAGATCATATTGAAGGTATCCGGCACTACCGAACGGACGGCTTCGTCAAGAAGTTCTTTCGTTATTGCGACATCCGTCGTCACATAGCAGAGCATTGTGCACATATTGGGGTGTATCATCCCTGAGCCCTTGCTCATACCTCCGAGCGTCACCGTGACTTCGGGCGCATCGGCGCCGTTTCCGTCAATTGTAAATGTATATGCGCACTCTTTCGGGACTGTATCTGTCGTCATTATTGCCCGTTCAGCCGCTGTTCCTGCTTTGGCCGAATGATCTTTTGCTGCAGCAAGAGCCATGATTCCCGCTTCAAGTTTCTCAACAGGAAGCTGCATGCCGATGACTCCTGTGGATCCGAGGAGAACTTCATTCTCATTTATTCCGAGTGCCTTTGACGCTGCTCTTGCCTCTATCCTGCATACATCAAGCCCATCACTTCCGGTGCACGCATTGGCAATTCCTGAATTCACGATTATCGCACGGGCATACGGAAAGCTGTCGATCTGTTTTCTGTCGAACTGAACCGGCGCCGCCTTCACGATATTGCTCGTGAACATGCCGGCCGCAAGACACGGAGCTTCACTGTAGATCAGTGCCATGTCATTTCTTCCGCTGTATTTGATACCCGCTTCCGCTGCTGCTGCGTAATAACCCTTTGCTGCGGTCACCCCGCCTTTTCTCTTCTGCATCTTTCCTCCAATGCCTGAGCTTTTTTGCAAAGCTAATGATTGTTTTTTACAAACTGTGTAATATTCTCACTGTTAAGCGTGAAATCGTAATAGTTAAGATCCTCGCGTTTTGTCCATCCAACCGTTTTCCAGAAGGCATTTCCTATGTCATTAGTAGTGAAAGCTATAAGGCTCACCTTGTTGATACCCAGTGCCTTGAGTGCATTCATACAATACTGTACCATATCTGTTGCAATTCCTTCGAGCCTGTAATCTTTTCTCACACACACATGATACAGGCAACCCCTTCTCCCATCCTCTC
>JAQWCI010000193.1 GCA_028706005.1 Lachnospiraceae bacterium | reverse complement strand
TTCTCTATTTCTGACAATGACAGCAATAAGCTCATGACTGGTGAACTTCTTGAAATAAAAGACGGAAATATGAGAATCGTGGGACTTGACGGTCATCGTATAGCAATAAGACGCACGGAACTCAACGGCTCATACAGTGACAGAAGCGTTGTTATTCCCGGCAAAAGTCTCGGAGAGGTCGCAAAGATTCTTCCCGGAGATATGGATAAACAGGTATCGATCTTTTTCACGGATAAGCAGGTTCTTTTTGAGTTTGATGAGACCCTTGTCGTTTCACGTCTTATTGATGGTGAGTATTTCAGGATAGATCAGATGTTGTCGGACGATTATGAAACAAAGATGACAGTAAACAGACAAGAGCTTCAAAGCTGTATAGACAGAGCTCTCCTTCTTGTAAGAGAAGGTGATAAGAAGCCGGTCGTTTTTTCTGTAACGCCTGCAAACGTAGAGATCATGATATCAACAGATCTTGGAAGAATGGACGAGAATATAGTCTGCAACAGTGAAGGCCGTGAAATAATGATAGGCTTCAATCCAAAGTTTCTTCTTGATGCACTCAGGGCTATTGATGATGAAGAAATTGACATGTATTTCGTAAATCCCAAGGCGCCGTGCTTCATCAGGAACACAGAACAGACTTACAATTATGTTGTACTGCCGGTCAACTTCACGACAGTCTGATACAAAGAGGTCAATGATGGTAAACGTAAAGATCAGGGATGAGTTCATAAAACTGGGTCAGGCCATGAAGCTTGCCGGTTTCGTCGATTCCGGTGTAGAGGCCAAAGAGGTCATTGAAGAAGGAAAAGTCACTGTTGCCGGTGAAGTGGAGACAAGACGCGGAAAGAAACTCAGAAATGGTGACACTTTTGCATATGACGGGAAAGAAGCTGAAATCTCAGCACCTGCGGCAACAACGGAGACAAAATAAGACTGAATGTATATTCAATCGCTTGAGTTATCAAATTTCAGAAATTATGAATCCCTGAATGTATCCTTCTCCGAAGGCACGAACATCATATACGGTGACAATGCACAGGGCAAAACAAATATTCTCGAAGCTCTGTATATGATATCAATCACGAAGTCATATCGTGGGCAGAATGACAGGGATCTGATACGCTTCGGTCAGGATGAAGCGCATATCAGGTCGTACATCATGAAGAAGGAAATTGACTATCAGGTCGACATGCACCTTCGGCGCGGGAAAGCTAAGGGAATCGCAATCAACAGCCAGAAGATCAAGAAGGCGTCAGATCTTATAGGTCTGCTCCACATAGTCTTCTTTTCTCCCGATGATCTTCGGATCATCAAGGACGGCCCGGCGCAGCGGCGAAGATTTATGGATATGGAGCTCTGCCAGCTCGACAGGAAGTATCTGAGCGACATGAGCCGTTACAACAGGATCCTCGAACAAAGGAACCGCTTATTGCATGATATTTTCTTTGACCAGCGACTTGCTGATACATTGAGCATCTGGGATGAACAGCTGGTCGATTACGGAATGAGAATAATCGACAGGCGTTCGGAATTCATGAAGAACGTCAACGAAATAGTCGGAGACATTCATGAGAACCTCTCAGGAGGACGTGAGCATCTGACCGTGACATATGAACCCGATGTGACATCAGATCAGTTCGCGGCAAAACTTAAGAAATCCCGCGAGCGCGACATCCGTCAGAAAATGACGACGGCAGGTCCTCACAGAGATGACTTCTCGTTTGTAGACAACAAGATAGACCTGAGGCAATTCGGTTCGCAGGGACAGCAGCGCACATGCGCCCTGTCGCTCAAGATGTCGGAAATAGAACTTGTAAAGAACATTATCGGTGATAATCCTGTACTCATGCTCGATGATGTTCTGTCTGAGCTCGACTCGGGGAGGCAGAATTATCTGCTTGAGAGTCTGGGCGGAATACAGACATTCATAACGTGTACGGGGCTTGATGAATTTGTTAAGCACAGGTTTTCAATAGACAGACTTTTCAAAGTAGAAAACGGACAGATCGCTGAAGATAATGGAAACAGCATCGCCGGGAAATAGGACGGAGCAGAAAACGCTCCGCCATGGAGGATCCATGACAGATCTTAATCTTGATGAAAATGACAAAAAGGCCAGAAATCTTCTTGAAGAGATAAACAGGCAGCCAGTTGAAGGCGGTTCTGCGCCTGAAGGACAGGCTGCGGTTTCTTCAGACGGCGAACAGACCGGCGAAAGTCAGCACGGCGAGGAAGTCGTAGAGGAATACGCAGAGAATCAGAAGACGTATAAGGATGACAACGTCAAAGATACGACTGATGTCAATAATTACACAGCAGATGATATTCAGGTACTCGAAGGACTCGAGGCTGTAAGAAAACGTCCCGGTATGTATATCGGCACGACATCTTCGAGAGGTCTTCATCACCTTGTATATGAGATCGTCGATAACTCCGTAGATGAAGCACTCGCAGGTTTCTGCACGCATATTGAAGTCACGGTCCATCCTGATAATTCCATAACTGTAAAGGATGACGGCCGCGGTATTCCCGTGGGAATAAATCACAAAACAGGCAAGTCCGCACTCGAAGTTGTTTTCTCGATCCTTCATGCCGGCGGTAAGTTCGGCGGTGGAGGTTATAAGGTCTCCGGCGGTCTTCACGGTGTAGGTGCTTCAGTTGTAAATGCTCTTTCCGTGTGGCTCAAGGTCCAGGTCCGTGTCGAGGGACAGGTCTACGAAATGGCCTTTTCACGCGGCAAGATCACAGAACCGGTGCATGTTATCGGAGAATGTGACAAGGAAGACAATGGAACAACAGTTACTTTCCTCGCGGATCCGGAGATTTTCCAGGAGACACGCGAATACGATTATGATGTCCTCAAGCAGCGTCTTCGCGAGATGGCATTCCTCACAAAGTCTCTTCGCATCACACTGAGGGATGAGAGAAACGATGAGCATCATGAGCCCCGCGAACAGTCCTTCCACTATGACGGAGGCATCAAGGAGTTCGTCTCCTACCTCAACCGCAGCAAAACACCTGCTTACCCCGAGATCATGTACTTCGAGGGTACGAAGAACAACGTCTATGTTGAAGTCGCGATGCAGCACAACGACGGCTACAACGAGAGTGAATACAGCTTTGTAAATAACGTCAATACGCCTGAGGGCGGCATGCACATCATGGGCTTCCATAATGCGCTGACAAAGACGTTCAATGACTATGCAAGGAAGAATAAAATAATAAAAGACAACGAGCAGAACCTTTCGGGTGATGATATCCGCGAAGGTCTGACCGCTATTATTTCGATAAAGATCGAGGATCCTCAGTTCGAGGGTCAGACTAAGCAGAAGCTTGGTAACATCGAGGCGAGAGGTGCCACAGACAGCGTTGTTTCAGAACAGCTGACATATTATCTCGAGCAGCACCCGGATGTGGCGAAAGCCATATGTGAGAAATCAGTACTCGCGCAGAGGGCAAGAGAAGCCGCAAGAAGAGCCAGAGATCTCACGAGACGTAAATCAGCGCTTGATGGTCTCGCACTTCCAGGAAAACTTGCGGATTGCTCAGACAAAGATCCCAGGCACTGCGAAATATTCCTGGTCGAGGGAGATTCCGCCGGCGGCAGCGCAAAGACAGCAAGGAGCCGTGCAACTCAGGCTATTCTTCCGCTCCGCGGCAAAATCCTAAATGTAGAGAAAGCAAGGGAAGAGAGAATCTACGGCAACGAAGAAATAAAGGCGATGATCACAGCTTTCGGAACGGGAATACACGAGGACTTCGATGTCTCGAAACTCCGCTACGACAAGATAATAATCATGACTGATGCCGATGTTGACGGTGCGCACATTGATACTCTCATGCTGACCTTCCTCTACAGGTTCATGCCTGAACTTATAAGACAGGGTCATGTTTTTCTTGCAATGCCTCCGCTCTATAAGC
>JAQWCI010000192.1 GCA_028706005.1 Lachnospiraceae bacterium | reverse complement strand
CTAACCTGCTTCTTTACCCGCGAATTCGTTGGTCTGCCCTGTTTCGCGGGTAAGCCGGCCACCGCTAGATTCCTCGAACCTGCTTCTTTACCCGCGAATTCGTTGGTCTGCCCCGTTTCGCGGGTAAGCGTGTTAGTCAGACACTTGCCGGGCTCGATCTCTTACCCGCGAATTCGTTGGTCTGCCCTGTTTCGCGGGTAAGCCGGCCATCGCCAGATGCCTCGAACATACTTCTTTACCCGCGAATTCGTTGGTCTGCGCCATTTCGCGGGTAAATCACCCATTTTCCGGGTCTCCGGCCCTTTTGAGAGATAATTTAACGAAGGTAATTTGTAAACAGTAAAAGTATTTAACCTCCATTTTACAATCCTGTGATTCTGGATTTTACATTGCCCATCTACCATTAAATTGTTCAAACAGCAGGTTTGACACGGAGCACTAACCTGACTGATCACAGCACAATTATTGCATTCGCAATCTTTGTGCGTGGTCGTCGCAAAAGAGCTCCGACAGGAGGTTAGTTCGAAAGAAAACGCTGATGCGCTTTTCTTTCGAACAGCAGGTTTGGAACGGAGCACAAACCTGACTGATCACAGCACAATTATTGCATTCGCAATCTTTGTGCGTGGTCGTCGCAAAAAGAGCTCCGACAGGAGGTTAGTTCGAAAGAAAACGCTGATGCGCTTTTCTTTCGAACAGCAGGTTTGGAACGGAGCACAAACCTGACTGATCACAGCACAATTATTGCA
The DNA here is from genome assembly GCA_028706005.1 of Lachnospiraceae bacterium. Classification (GTDB taxonomy): domain Bacteria; phylum Bacillota; class Clostridia; order Lachnospirales; family Lachnospiraceae; genus CAG-791. Next base: position 3,179 of record JAQWCI010000192.1, on the reverse strand, counting down.
TTCGCAATCTTTGTGCGTGGTCGTCGCAAAAAGAGCTCCGACAGGAGGTTATTATGAAAAAGAAACTTGTATCAATGGTACTCGCAGCAGCAATGATCTCATCAGTATTCACGGGATGCGGCAACTCAGACGCTGCAGGCTCAGCAGCTTCATCTGCAGCAACTACAACTACCGACGCTGCAGGCGCAGCAACATCTGCAACAGCAACATCTGCAGCAGCAACAACAACATCAGACGCAGCAACAGAGACGCCCGCAACTACAGCCTCATCTACAGTCTCATCATCAACAGATGAAACAGCATCCGTCTCCGCAGCACCGATCACCGGCACTGTGACCGCAGCAGGGTCTTCTGCTCTGCTTCCGCTCGCACAGGCAGCGGCGGAATCCTTTATGGAAGAGAATCCTGACTGCGTAGTCACAGTGAACGGCGGCGGTTCCGGCGAAGGTCTCAAGCAGGTCGCCGACGGAGCAATAGACATAGGAAATTCAGATGTTTTCGCTGAAGAAAAGCTTGATGCGGCAACAGCCGCAGGACTTGTTGATCACGAGGTCTGCACTATCACGATGGCTCCCGTCGTCAACACAACACTTGGTGTATCAAATCTTACAACTGAGCAGCTCGTTGGCATCTTCACAGGCGAAGTCACTAACTGGAGCGAGGTCGGCGGCCCCGACACCGATATTCTTCTTGTAACAAGACCTTCTTCATCAGGTACAAGAGCTCTCTTCAAGAATTGGGCACTTGGAGGCGCCGAAGAAGCTTCAAATGAAGCACTCGAAACAGATGATTCCGGCACACTTCTTCAAACGGTCGAACAGAACGAAGGCGCCATCGGGTACGTTGCCCTCAGCTATCTTATAAATGACAGCACCGTTTCGCCTGTTTCCATCGACGGTGTAGCGCCAACTCTTGAGAACACCTACAACGGAAGCTACAAAGTCTGGGGCTACGAGCACATGTACACCAACGGCAACGGAACGGATGCAGCCGGGGCTTTCATAAACTACATGATGGGCGATAAGTTCGCAGACTCCATTGAAAGCATGGGTTACGGCGTCTCATCCAAGATGAGCGACGAGGCTGTTGCAAGTCACAACTAATGATCTTCTGCCACCAAAGATCGGAGCATATGAGTGCGTATGAATAAGAACAAGAAAGCTCATCCTTACAGAAATGAATATCTGGGCCGTGGCGTTGTGACCGCCTGCGGCCTTTTCATTATCATGGTCACTCTTGCAATCGGCGCATTCCTCATATATCAGGGTACCGGCACCTTCACGAAATATCACCATTCCCTCGCAGAATTTCTCTTCTCATCCGACTGGTCGCCCGTCGATGCGGCGACCGGAGGCGGAGGTGGTGTCGGAGCCGCGGTCTACATTACCGGTTCGCTCCTGACCTGCGGTCTGGCGCTTCTTATCGCCACACCTTTTGCAATAGGAGCTTCTGTTTTTATGACCGAAATTGCCCCAAAAGCCGGTTCAAAAATTTTTCAGCCCGCGGTCGAGATCTTCGTCGGAATTCCATCAGTCGTCTACGGCTGGATCGGCCTTACAGTCCTGGTCCCGTTTATCCGCGACACCTTCCACGCCAAAATGGGCGGCTACAGTGTTCTCGCAGCGGGAATCGTCCTTGCAGTCATGATATTCCCCACGATCACCACAGTCTCATCTGATGCCATCAGATCTCTTCCCGAAGATTACCGGAAAGCAGCATACGGCCTCGGTTCCACAAGATGGCAGGTCATATACAAAGTCACACTGCCTGCTGCCAGATCCGGCATCTTTACCGGCATCATCCTCGGGCTCACAAGAGCCTTCGGTGAAGCGCTCGCTGTAGCAATGGTAATCGGCAAAACAAGAGCTTTCCCCAAGAATATTCTCTCCCCGACAAATAACCTCACCGCAGCAATTGCAGCAGATATCGGCAACTCAGCCAGCGGCGGCGAACAGAACATGGCTCTCTGGACAATGGCACTTCTCCTGTATGTTGTCTCAATGATCTTCATCCTTATTATCCACAGGCTTTCAGGCAGGGAGGTGGCACGATGAGCGGCATAATAAACTCAGGCTCTAAGGCCCTTGCAAATGACAGGATCAGCAAGCGCATCAAAAGTGCCATCCGCACAGATCGCATCATGACAGTCGTTTTCAGTCTCGTGGGTGGATTCTTCCTGGCACTTATAATCGCACTTGCGGCATACATAATAATCAAAGGATTCAGCGGTTACTACCCGGGACTCCTTGGTTTTGACTCGGATGGAATCGGCAACCAGCTGTTCAACACAGTCTATCTGGTCTTCCTGACACTCCTCATAAGCGTACCGATAGGTGTTCTCGCGGGGATCTACATGGCGGAATACGCAGGGAACGGGAAGCTCACAAAGTTCATAAGAATAAGCATCGAATCGCTCTCTTCTCTCCCGTCTATCGTGGTAGGACTTTTCGGATATCTCGTCTTCATCCTGATGACCGGGATGAGATGGAATCTTATGGCAGGTTCACTTGCGGTATCCATCCTGAGTCTTCCCTCCATCACGACTACAACAGAGGATTCGCTCAGGTCTCTCCCGAAAAGCCTCAAATCAGGAAGTATGGCACTCGGTGCGACACACTGGGTAACGATCGTTAAAGTCCTGCTGCCGGCCTGCCTGCCTCGCATCATCACCGGCGTGATACTTGCAGCCGGCAGAGGTTTTGGCGAAGCCGCGGCGCTCCTTTACACCGCGGGACAGAGCACGCATATCAATTGGAACAACTTCGACATCACCTCCGCGACCTGCCCGTTCAATCCTTTCAGGCCGGGCGAAACGCTGGCCCTTCACATCTGGGTCATGCGAACCGAGGGCTCGCTCAATCCAAATTCGCAGGAAATCGCTGATTTCTCGGCCGCGATCCTTGTCATTATGGTCCTGCTCTTCAGCCTTACAGCGAGAATAATCACTGCGCGTATAAGCAGAAAGCAACTGGGCAACGGAAAGGACAAAAAGTAAGATAGCCAGAAACCTGCATACGCTGATTTTCTGGCACAGGCCTTCGCATACTACGCTCAGACATTGAGGAAAATAATATCATATGAATAATACAGAAAAGGAAATTCAGAACAAGCCTTCCAAAACTCTTATAAATGTTGACAAGCTCAACCTTTATTATGGTGCGTTCCAGGCTCTGACCAAC
>JAQWCI010000191.1 GCA_028706005.1 Lachnospiraceae bacterium | reverse complement strand
AAAAAGAGGGATTTTCGGCACAATATCTGGCTGAAACGGGCCAACCAGAAGCGAAAATATAGTGATCAACCGAAAAAGCAGGCTTCATATAGGCTGTTATATAGTCTCATCGGTTGGGAAAGTATTATTTAACACATCAGCAATTGTTTCTCCTGGATGAATAATCAATTCACGGGATAAACCAGTTTTCTTTGCTGCCATGATAGTCACACACTCCTTTCACTTCAATCTCTACACAAATCAATAATGTATCTTGATTTGCTTTTGGTGATTAACCTTTCTATTGGAGTTAGTTATTATCATTACCTGGCCTCCTTTAGTAAATTAACCATTTGGTTAATTAGTTCTATCATTACTCTATATCTTCGTCAACAAAAAGGCCCGTTGAACTTTCCATGTCAAACTCAATGCATACATTTATCAATTATTCAGCTATCTTTTGTTTTCATCCAGACCATCATTTCACCCTTGCCACGGTTGTTCCAATAGCAATACGGAATAGCTCTGAGTGAACAATCTTTGTATTCAGGCTTATTGGAAGAGTATAAGCAGCCTGAAAGGTTGTCATAATCAATTCGTTTTCCCTTTACGATTGAACATAAAGTCCCACCAAACAGGGATTCATCATATTGTTCTTCCGGCGCATTATTTACATCAAGTTCCACGCCAGCAAGGTAATTGCCATTATCCACCTCTTCAAGGCAATAAACCCATGGGCCACGCATTATGCACACCTTGCCGATATTATCGCGAACCCGGGGGTCACAGAATACATATCGAAATGAAACATCCAGTTTGTACTCAACCACATCTCCGATTTGCCAGTCTCGATTCAAATATAGATAGCCATTCTTTTCAACCGCATCATTTTTTTGTCCATTAACAAACAGAGAATATGTCTGAGAATAAGCAGGTTTTCTTATCGCTAAACTGAATCGCTTTGATATCTCATCAGATTTCAGCTCCGGATTAATTGTCACACGAATGTTGCCACTTACAGGATAATCTGCTTCAACAACAATTTCTGCTTTCGAATTTGTGAACTCTGCCTGGCTTCTACCCGCTATGAATAGATTAAGAAAATAAGTGTTGTCCTCTATATCGCAGAGATAATTTTGCATTGATGCAAGTGTTCTTGCTATATTAGGCGGGCAACAAGCCACTCCGAACCAGAGTTGCCTAGTTGTCATTATGTGTCTCATTGTAGGATTTTTTTCAGCAATACCAGGTGCTACTTCAAGAGGATTTACATAGAAAAAGTGTTTTCCGTCAAGTGCAATTCCCGCAAGGAGCGTATTATACAGCGCCTTTTCAACAATATCCATATATTTACCGTCATGCTCAAAGCGGAACATCCGATCTGAAAACATTGCTAATCCGACGGTTGCACATGATTCTGAATAATTGGTATTGTTGGGAAGATCATATTCTGTTGTGAATCGTTCTCCATACGCAGCAGAACCAACACTTCCAGTTACGTACATTTGTTTTTCAGTAACGTCCTTCCACAGTACTTCGCACTGCTTTTTCAGGCGCTCATCTTTTTCTTCATAGGCAAGGTCAGCCATTGCACTATAAAGGTACATAGCTCGAACTGCATGACCCTCTGCTTTATCCTGATCTGAAACAGGTTTATCCGCCTGACAATAATCAAAATCAAAATCTTTGAATTCCGGAAAAATAAGCTCTCCGGTTTTATAATTCTCTTCATCAGCAAAACAGCACGGTTGCTTTCCTCTTGATCTCACGAAGAAATCAGCCATTTTGAGATATTGTTTTTTTCCTGTTAATCTGTATAACTTCACTAACGCGAGTTCTATTTCAGGGTGTCCAGGGTATCCATGATTTTTTCCTTCTTCCGGTCCGAATACCGAACAGATATTGTCGGCACATCTACACGCTACATCAAGGATTTCTCTTTTTTTCGTTGCATTATAGTATGAAACAGCTGCTTCAATCAGGTGTCCTGCCGTGTAAAGTTCGTGGCCTTCAAAAAGGTCACCCCATCTTTTTTTGTTTTCAATTGTATAGTATGTGTTTACGTACCCATCCTTACATTGTGCTCCGGAAATAAGTTTGATTGCTTCGTCAGCAATGCCTTCCAGTTTATCATTTCTATCCGCCGCTACTGAGAATCCTACAGCTTCAAGCCATTTGGCAACGTCTGTATCTTGAAATACAGCGCCCATATGACTGCCTTTTTCCAGGCCATTAGCAACCCTGAAGTTCCTCATGCAATAGCTTTTTTCAGCTCCAGGCACATTATCATTTATAAGATCCCACTGAAATGGTAAGATCACACTTCTTACAAGACTTATATACTTGTTCCAAATATTATCATTTATCATTACATTCTTAAGTTTGTTGTTCATTTTATGTTCCCATATTTGTTTTGACTGGATTGTTGTTAAGATCGCGAATTGACTCACCATTAATGATAGTACATGGGTAGATTGCGTTGTTCTGGCAAATGTTCTCACCGCTTATGTTCTCTATCAGCATTTCAAGAGCACGATATCCCATAAGCTGCAGCGGTCTCTCAGCTGTTGTCAGTGAAGGATAGATATATCTTGCAACATCTGCATGATCGAAGCCTGTAACAGAAAGATCGTCGGGTATTCTAAGCCCTAATTCTTCCGCCGCATAATAAACGCCTACTGCCATCTCATCATTCATTGCCACTATCGCTGTCGGTCTGTCATCAGCAGTGTTGTTTTTCTCGATTTTTAACATTTTCAAAGCAGCTGCTCTGGCATCATCAAATTTCCAGTTTCCCGTTGCTACATATGCATCAGGAATAGAAATTCCAGACTCCTCCAGCGCCCTCATAAACCCCTTAAAACGAAGAGATGCCGGTTCTGATGTTTTGAGTCCATTCATTACAGCTATTTTTCTGTGCCCTTTATTTATTACCATTTGTGTCAACTGATACGCGGTCTGTTCGTTGTTATATCTTACTGAAGAACCTTCGTTATCCGAATAGCAGTAGCAATATACAACAGGTATTGGACTGTTCTTTACTATGTGGTTAATCCTTCTGTCATGCATGCCAATATAAATTATGCCGTCGACCTGCATACTTAGAAGTACATTAATCTCGTTGTCTATATCAGCCTGACACTCAGAAATGTCGTCAAAACGCGAGCCAATTTTGGAAAGAAGACGAAGGTTGCAAAGGATTGTGTTGTACTTTTTTTTCTCAGCAATTTCGTTGATCCCATCAATTATGTATGCTGTATGCGCGACTGTTACGTCCTCTACAAGAATCCCTATAAGACGGCTCTCATTCCTGCGTAGACTCTTGGCGAGCATATTTGAGTGATATCCGGTTTCTTTTATGATTTTTTCCACTTTACTGCGTGTCTTATCGCTCACCGGAGCTGAGTGGTTAATCACATAAGATACTGTCGCCGTAGATACACCGGCAAGATCTGCAATTTCCTTTAGTGTCATATTCTCCACCATATCTGATCTATATTTCAGTCGTACCAAGTTATCATGAACGCGATTCTCTGAATTGAACCATGCGTCATATGCACCGTAATCAGCCTTTAAGTCCTGATGTTTTAATACCACCTACCAGGTATTTATTGCCAAATAAATACAGTATCATAGGAGGAACAATCATCAGAGAAGATGCTGCCATTATAGACGGCCAGTTGATGACAAAGGCATTTCCTGATGTGTACATATAGGTAGTCATCAATGCTATCGTCAATGTTCTCCACTTATCACTGTTTATATAGAATACAGGCTGGGTAAGCTCATTCCACCAATATACTGATGATAATACACCTATCGTAACGAATGTAGGTTTAGAAATCGGAACAATTATCCTGGAAAACACCTGAAATCTTGAACACCCATCAATAATTGCAGCTTCATCCAGCTCCTTTGGTATACTGCGGAAATACTGCCTGACAAGAAATACGTTATATGGAT
>JAQWCI010000190.1 GCA_028706005.1 Lachnospiraceae bacterium | reverse complement strand
GAGATACTTCCCAAGAACGCAAAATTCTGGGTGACAAAGGCCTCAAGCGTAAAATCTGCACTTTTTTCGCCATCTGATATTCAGAGCATAATGAAAAAAGCCATGGTCGAAAAAATGAAGACACGCTGGCATGTCACATATTTTGATGAAGACGGAGCATCGTTCCCGGTCAGAGTTTTCCTGTATAAAGATGAGGTGACAGTTGGAATTGACACGACTGGCGAGTCGCTGCATAAGAGAGGGTACAGACGCCTGGCCGTCAAAGCTCCCATTGCCGAGAATCTCGCTGCAGGTCTTATAATGCTGACTCCATGGAAGGCGGGACGCATACTTGTGGATCCTTTCTGCGGGAGCGGCACGATTCCGATAGAAGCCGCGCTCATGGCGGCCAATATAGCGCCGGGGATGAAACGCGATTTCACATCAAAGACCTGGACAGACATGATCCCGGGCACGATCTGGGATGACGCGATAGAAGAAGCGCAGGATCTTGTCGATATGGAAGAACTGAAGAACACTGATATTCAGGGATATGACATTGACCCTGATGCGATATACGCGGCGCGCGAGAATGCCAAATCAGCAGGAATCGAGGAGTATATTCATCTTCAGGTGAGATCAGTGGAACAACTGTCACACCCTAAGAAATACGGATTCATAATTACGAACCCGCCATATGGCGAGCGAATTAATACTTTCAAGCCGGGAAGCAACACACCTGAATCACTCTCTGAGATCAGATCTGAGCGCACATCGCCAAAACAAGCGGCACCCGCTCCGGCATCTGAAGGTGCTGAAGACATTGCTCCGCTCTATAAGGCACTCGGTGAACGCTTCAGAGCACTCGACTCGTGGTCAATGTACCTTATCACTTCATATGAAGACTGTGAGAAGCAGATAGGGATCAAGGCAGCAAAGAACCGCAAGATTTATAACGGTATGCTCAAGACATATTTTTACCAGTTTCCCGGGCCAAAACCGCGCGGATGACAGGGCTGAGGTGAGGTAAATGGATCTTTATATTATACTTGCAACAGGAAATGATGATAAAGTCAGAGAAGTGAACGAGATTGCCTCAGAATACAGGAATGGACCTTACAGAATACATGTACTTTCAATGAAGGCTGTCGGTATAGATTCTGATCCTGATGAGACAGGCACGACATTTGCAGAGAACGCACGCATCAAGGCCAGGGCTGTCGCAGGACTTATTCCATCAGGCGACCCTGATGCCAGAAGGCAGTGGCAATACTCACATGGTATAGAACCTGAGGGTGAACTGATCGTAGTCGCTGATGATTCCGGACTTGTGATCGATGCCATGGGCGGAATGCCTGGAATTTATTCAGCCAGATACCTCGGAAGAGATACTTCGTATTCCTTCAAAATGAATCACATTCTCGAAGAGATGAAAGATGTACCCGACGAAAAACGCACAGCAAGATTTGTCGCGGCCATAGCAGCAGTGCTGCCTGACGGAACATGCTACGATGCGACAGGAACCATGGAAGGCCGAATAGGACATGAAATATGCGGAGCCAATGGTTTTGGCTATGACCCGTTCTTCTATCTCCCGGCGTATGGCAAAACAAGTGCGGAGCTGCAGCCTGATGAGAAGAATAAAATAAGTCATCGGGGAAAAGGAATCCGCGCCATGTTCGACCAGCTGGAGAGATTATGAGAATTCTTATTATAAGTGATACACATGGCGATGACAGTGCCTTTATAAAAATAAAGAACAGTGAGCCCCGCTTTGATGTTCTGATACATGCGGGCGATATGGACGGCAGTGAGTCTTTCTATGAGAGTTATTTCAGGGGAGTGCGGCACATGGTCTCAGGAAACTGCGATTATGGCGGCAGATTCCCATATGAAGATGTTTTCATGATTGATACATATCGCGTTTTCCTGACGCATGGTCATCGTCAGCACATAGCTCAATTCGACAGGGCAAGTGATGTGCTTATAGAAGAGGCAAAACAAAACGATGCCCAGATCCTTATCTACGGGCATACACATTATCCCGTTTACGAGACAAGGAACGGAGTGATATGCATTAACCCGGGGAGCACATACAGACCGAGGCAGCCTGATCACAGGCCGACATACGGCGTGCTCACGATAGATGACCATGACCACACTCTGAATTATCAGCTGAAATACTGCTGACAGCAGATTGTATACAATAATGCAAAATCTCAGATAAATGAATACACGTATACAATAAGACTGCCGCGAATCATATCATTGGCTTATTTCACTTTATCGATGTAAAGTAATAAAAAGTTCTTGAACACGCAACTTCACAGTGCTATTATTTGCAAAGTAATATAATTTTCCGGGAGAGTATGTCTTGCATACTTGATATAAATGAACGGAAAATCGTGTTTTGACTGAATACCTGTATACAAAGATGCAGGATATGATGTCTACGGCAGGCTCAAATGGGAACCGCCGAATCAAATCTATCATTCCAAAGGAGGATGAAAAAATGTCTTATGTTGATGAAGTCCTGGAGAGGGTAATCGCACAGAATCCGGCTCAGCCCGAATTCCACCAGGCAGTCAAAGAAGTTCTCGAGTCACTTCGCCCCGTCATTGAAGAACATGAAGCTGATTACAGGAGAGAAGCACTTCTGGAGCGTCTCACAACACCTGAGCGCCAGATCCTTTTCAGAGTACCGTGGGTAGATGACAAGGGACAGGTCCAGGTCAACAACGGCTACCGTGTTCAGTTCAACAGTGCTATAGGCCCTTATAAGGGAGGCCTTCGTTTCCACCCTTCTGTAAACCTTTCTATAATTAAGTTCCTCGGTTTTGAACAGATTTTCAAGAACAGTCTTACCGGTCTTCCCATCGGCGGAGGCAAGGGCGGCGCCGACTTTAACCCCAAGGGCAAGAGCGACCGCGAAGTAATGGCATTCTGCCAGAGCTTCATGCAGGAACTTTATCGCCACATTGGAGCTTTTGTTGACGTTCCCGCCGGAGATATCGGCGTAGGCGGACGTGAGATCGGATATCTTTACGGCGAGTACAAGAAGATCACCGGTCTGTATGAGGGAGTTCTTACAGGCAAGGGTCTTACATACGGCGGATCACTTGCACGCACACAGGCTACAGGTTACGGTCTTGTTTACTTTGCAGAGGAAATGCTCAAGGCAAACGGAATTGATCTTAAGGACAAGACAGTAGCTATTTCAGGCGCAGGCAATGTTGCTACATATGCTATTGAGAAAGCTGAACAGCTTGGCGCACATGTCGTGACATGCACAGATTCAACAGGCTGGATCTACGATCCGGACGGAATCGATGTTGCCACACTCAAGGATGTCAAGGAAGTTAAGAGAGCAAGACTTACAGAGTACAAGGCAGCCCGCCCGAATGCAATATATCATGAAGGCAAGGGCGTATGGACTACAAAGTGCGACGTCGCAATGCCTTGTGCAACTCAGAACGAGCTCGTACTCGATGATGCCAAAACTCTTAAGTCAAACGGATGCATTGCGGTATGCGAGGGCGCTAATATGCCTACAACTCTTGAAGCAACGCAGTTCATTCAGTCGAACGGAATGTTCTTCACGCCGGGCAAAGCTTCAAATGCAGGCGGCGTAGCTACATCAGCTCTTGAGATGACACAGAATTCAGAGAGACTTTCATGGACATTCGATGAAGTCGACAGCAAGCTTCAGAACATCATGGTCAACCTCTTCAGAAATGTTGATTCAGCTGCTAAGAAGTATGGCATGGAAGGCAACTATGTTGCAGGCGCTAACATCGCCGGCTTCCTGAAGGTAGCAGAGGCTATGAAGGCACAGGGAATCGTCTGATAATAAGAAGATAAACAGATCCCGCCGTTCTGCTTGTTTAAGCTGAATCGACGGGATCTTTTTCCGAAAAGAGTTTTTTGTTTATCATGTCAGTACATCAGAATATAATTCAAATATTAC
>JAQWCI010000038.1 GCA_028706005.1 Lachnospiraceae bacterium | reverse complement strand
GAAAACTGATACTGAAGCAATCTTCATCCATCCTGGCTTGTTTGGCTGGGTTCGGATGAAGCCGAAAACTGCTACTTAAGAAATCTTCATCCATCCTGGCTTGTTTGGCAGGATTTGGATGAAGCCGAAAACTGCTACTGAAGAAATCTTCATCCATCCTGGCTTGTTTGGCAGGATTTGGATGAAGCCGAAAACTGCTACTGAAGAAATCTTCATCCATCCTGGCTTGTTTGGCAGGGTTCGGATGAAGCCGAAAACTGCTACTGAAGAAATCTTCATCCATCTTGGCTTGTTCGGCAGGGTTTGGATGAAGCCGCAAACCTGTGGCAACTTGTCATTCATCCATTCGGCCAAGAAATACAGGTTTGGATGAAGCCGAAAACCTGTGGCAACTTGTCATTCATCCATTCGCCCAAGAAATACAGGTTTGGATGAAGCCGCAAGACCGTGGCAACAAGTCATTCATCCGTCTGGCCAGAAATAACAGGGTTTGGATGAAGCCGCAGACCTGTGGCAACAAGTCATTCATCTATTCAGACAATTTCCTCTAAATTTCCTCAAAGCAATTGAAACAGCTAAACAAGCCCCCTATAATGCAGAGTAAGCAAAGCATGAAATGGAGGCTCATAAAATGTCGGAAATATTCAGACACAGTTTTGCATTGAAAGTCAGAAAAGGCAGCCTGGGGGAATTTCTCAAAGACCTGGGTTGCAAAAAAAAAGAATTAGTTGATCTTGCTAACGAAAACAGTCTGAGCAACTTCAGCATCTGGAACGCAGACTTGTTCTTCTTCGGATACTACGAGTCGGAAGACATAAATCCCTGCACGGCAAAAATCAGAGATATCATCGATAATGGACTCTCAGGAGCAGATATCAGCCGCCCGCTTTCCGGGACGTCGAGCGCCGCCATATACGACTGGATCTCCAATCCCACCCGCGACATGGCGCTCATGTATGATGATTACGGGATTTACAGAGAAGACAAAACAATGATCCGCCACAGGGTCTTCATGACTCACCTTCTAACCGGTGATACCGCTGAATATAAGAGAAGGCACGATGCCAAAAAAGCTGAGCGGACAAGCGTGAATCCCGGTCCCGACAGTAATTTCACCATCTGGAATGGCGGAGACTATATATTCGGATATGACGAAATAGACACTTCAATGGAACATGAAATGACAGATTACGAGCGCGCTGACACCATAAAATGGGAGAAACACATGCTCGGCATAATGGAATGGATAACTGACGACGTCGATTGGATTACAGGCGAACATCACGGTCATGTAAAATGCGTATTCCATACGAACTAGTTTTTTGTTTCTGACTGCCCTGTTCGTTGGCATTGACTTCCGCCAATTGCCAATGAACAGGGCAGAGCATTCATGGCGATGAGTGTTCTGCCCTGTATGCGCTCGGGCTCATCTTCCAGTAATTCCGGAAAGCATTTGTGAAATGCTCAGCGGATGAATACCCCAGCAACTCCGCTATCTCTCCTATACTCTTGTCAGCTACAGGCTTGCCCGTGCCACTTGCTGCATGTTTGTGATGGTCAATTTGCCTGTCCTTACCAGTGCTGCCACATTCAGTACAAGCCTGCTCTTCCATATCCATGCGTTCAATTCTGTGATCAGTATTACTCACAGAAAGGCCGCTTTCCCTCGGACACAGCAAGACCGTCGCGGCCGACATGCGGGCTTCATTCATCTTCTGACGGAATGTTTTGCCATATTGTTGCCTGATGAGGCGTTCTGTCTGGCGGCGTGAAAGTGCAAGACGGTTTGCGAGAATATCGAGCGTCAGCGTGTTGTATTCATATAGAAAACACTCATCAAGAATTATTGACTTGCTGTCAAAAAGACTGACCTGCGGTGAGCCGGCAGCTCCGGATGAGCCTGAAGGCACTGAATTTCCAGTCCCTATGCCTCTGCTCCCGGCATTCCAGTTCTCATCTCTTCTATCCTCAATGCCCACATTCTGCCTTGAACTCACTCTCTGTCTGGTCATCACGCCACACACTTCATAATTTCTCACCATGCATATCACAATCTGCTTGAGCAGACTCTCAGCTTCAGTCAGCCAGCCGGTCCTTCTTTCTTCAAGTTCCGCAAAAAGTCTCTGCATGAGCGGATGGATATTCGCTGTGTCGCTGCCTATCCAGAGCGGATGATCAAGGAAAATCTTCACAATGTGCTCAGGGTACCTGGTCCTGTCACTCTTATCTTTTTCAATCCTCAAGTATATGCAAAACTCCGCCATCGGATTCTTCTCATCGGTAAACTGCTCATGTTCAATATGCGGTCCTGTTACATAAAGCGAGTTCTCGCTGAGCTCATGTTTTGCCCCCTGCAGCATGACCTCGCCGTGACCGTAAGGAATATAGTGCAGCTCGTAACTCCCGGCGCTGTGGCTGTGTCTTGGAATAACTCTCCTGAACTGCTCGAAAACTATGTTGAGAGCCCTGAAAGTGTAGCCTTCCATCTGGAAAGCAAGTTCAATATTGTCATAACGAGTCGGCATAGTTTTCTCCTTCCATTCAATTCTGCGCTGATGCGCCATATCTGTCAATGAAATGGCAGATGTTTCTCTTATATAATTAATGCTTCCGGCATACAATGATTTCAAGAACAGCAGGATACGCCGCCACGATATACCGGCAGCCGCGTCAGCCATGTCAGGATAGACAACAAATAGTTCCACAGTTCATAAACGGCTCGATGAGCCATGTGCATTATATTTTTACACAAACAAAAGGAGGAAACAAAATGGAAGGCAAAATGATGGGCGCTACACTGCCCGGCAACAGTCACGTAGAACTTAAGGAATTCGACATCCCGCACCCGGGGTACGGACAGGTACTTGTCAAAACAAAAGCTACGACAATCTGCGGAAGTGATATACGCTGCATCTACCGTGAGCATACAGGCAAGGGCGCTGAAGGCTACATCGATGGAATGATTGCCGGTCACGAACCCTGCGGACAGATCGTAGAAGAAGGCGAAGGCCTTAGAAGATTCAAGAAGGGCGACCGCGTTATCGTATATCACATCTCGGGCTGCGGCGTCTGCCATGATTGCCGTATGGGTTACTATATCTCCTGCAAGAGCCCCCTCAGACAGGCTTATGGCTGGCAGAGAAACGGCGGCATGGCTCCTTACATGCTCTGCGATGAAAAAGATCTTATCGCTCTGCCCGATGAACTTACATACAAAGATGGTGCTCAGGTAGCATGCGGATTCGGAACAGTATATGAAGCAATTGAAAAGATCGGTGTCAGCGGAAATGACGCTGTTCTCGTAACAGGCCTCGGCCCGGTCGGCCTTGCAGCTCTTATGCTCTGCAAAGCACTCGGTGCCAACAAACTTATCGGCGTCGAAATGAATGATTATCGTATCGATCTGGCTAAAAAGCTCGGACTTGTAGATGAAGTCTTTAAGCCAAGCGATCACGTCGTTGAAGATATCCTTGCAGTTACAGGCGGACATGGCGCGGAGAGAGCAATCGATGCAAGTGCATCTGACGCCGGAAGACAGACAGCAGTACGCGGCACAAGAGAATGGGGCAAGATTGCATTCGTCGGCGAAGGCAACACAGTATCACTCAACCCCAGCCCTGATATGATCCACGGCCAGAAGACTATCTACGGCTCATGGGTAACATCATTGTGGAGAATGGAAGACCTCGTAGAAGAACTCGTTCGCTGGAATATCCATCCTGAAGATCTCATCACAGATGAATTCCCGCTCGAGAAGGCTGAAGAAGCATATGCACTCATGGCCAGTGGTCACTGCGGCAAAGTTGCAGTCGTATTCCCCGACTAAAATTCACAGCCAGAAAACCGCATCCGCGTATTTTCTGGCGTGCACAATGCAACAAGAGCTATCGCATAATCAAAATATGCTCCGTCATGGAGGAAAATATGAGTGAATATATAGATTACAGTTCCAAAGTTCCGCAGCGAACTCTCACTGACGGAACAAAGATCCCCGGGATCGGTCTTGGCACCTTCGGGTCTGACAAATACGGTTCCGAAGCAGTTTCCGAGGCAGTATACGGCGCAATAAAGAGCGGGTACAGACTCATTGACTGCGCATCTGTCTATATGAATGAACATGAGATCGGCGCTGTCCTGAAACGCCTCTTTGATGAGGGCGCGGTCAAACGTGATGATCTCTTCATAACATCAAAAGTATGGAATGATCAGCACCGCCACATCGAAGAAGCCTGCAGAAAGAGCATCTCCGATCTTGGACTCAAAAACGTTGATCTTTATTTTCTGCACTGGCCGTTCCCGAATTATCACGCACCACATTGCGATGGCGATTCACGCAACCCGGATTCAAAACCTTTCTCGGTCGATGAATTCATGGATTCATGGAGACAGTGCGAGCACCTGGTTGATATAGGACTGGCAAAACATATAGCCATGTCCAATATGACTATCCCCAAGCTTGATGCAGTTCTCCCTCTTTGCAGGATCAAACCGGCAGCGATTGAAATGGAACTTCACCCGGCATTCCAGCAGAAGGAACTCTTTGACTATGTTGTGTCACGCGGCATTCAGCCCATAGGCTTCTGCCCCATAGGTTCTCCTTCGAGGCCTGATCGCGACAAAACACCTGATGATATCTCGGATGTCGAGCTGCCTTCAATCAAGGCTGCGGCAACGGCACACGATCTTCATCCGGCTGTCATCTGCCTGAAATGGGCAGTACAAAGAGGACAGATTCCGATTCCTTTCTCTGTAAAACAGCCTCAGTATGTTTCGAACCTCAAGGCAAGCTTTGAAGATCCGCTCACAGATAAAGAAATGGCTGCTATTGAAGCAGACGACAGAAACTGCCGCCTCGTAAAAGGTCAGGTATTCCTCTGGCCGGGTGCGCACGGTTGGGAAGACCTCTGGGATCTCGACGGCACCATCACTAAATAAAAGCTTTAGTTGCACGGATTTTACTAAACAGATTTAAGTAATATTGCTCAGGCAAGTTTGATCAATCATTGTTACAAACACTGTTACCAAGAAAACGCGGACTGCACATGAAAGTACAGTCCGCGTTTCTCATTATTGCTGAGCATCAGCGTTTGAGAATCAGTAAATCAATTACAACAGATATTAATTACAGAAGATATGTGGGAAGATCACATATCAGATGAGATATTACTCTTTCGCATTCCGGAGCTGGAACCATTACTGAGGTTCTGACCGTATTCTTTGTACTTTCTGCCGGTTTGGCTGCGGCTTTTGCAGGTGTGTTGACTTTTGCGGTCAACGGTTTTGTTGCTGGTTTTGTTGCTGGCTTTGTTGCTGGTTTCGCTGCAAGTTTCGCTGATGGCTTTGTTGCCGGTCCTGCCACAGGTTTAACTGCGGTTTTCGCTGTATCTGCTTCATTTGTCTGAGCTGCGCGTTTAAGACTACCATTTCCTACTGACATATTAACCTCCATTACTGAGCGCTGTTTGCGAAGTCGCGCACCAGGAAATCCGCGTATGCGGTTTTCTGGTTGCGTTACTCAGGTTTGCGCTCAGTTGCAAACCTGATATGCCAAGTCTTACGCATCGGCGTAAGACCTGGCATTAACCTCCATGTCGGAGCATTAGCTCCTTAGAATTTCCTTTGCAAGTGCAGTGTACTCTTTCGCGCTGCGACTTGACTTCTTATATGTGACTACCGTTTTGCTCGCATCCTGCGCCCATTCAACGGCGCTGTCCACATGGATGATATTCTTGAAAACATGTATATCATCAAGTGAATCAAGTGTTTCCCTTGTCTGTTTATAATAATTCTTGCGCTCATCTACCTTTGTGATAAGTACCCCCAGTAGTTCTGTCTCTGGAGATATTTCTCTTATCTTCTTCAGAAAATCAAACATATTGGCGAGTCCGAAAAGGCCCCAGGGCGTTGCTTCCACCGGAATTATGACCTTGTCTGACGCACACAGGATATCCGTCACCCAGATGCCGAGCGTCGGCGGTGCATCGATAAGAATATAGTCATATTCCCCGGATTCTTTCACCGCGGAGAGAAGTTTTCTCAGAATAAACTCGCGGTGTTTCTTCGGCCCCAGTTCAAGCTCAATAGAGCTCATAAGGAAAGACGAAACAATAATATCAATGTTATCATTATCCGTATGCAGAATATACGAGGAAAGATTCCTGCCGCTCGTCACGGCATCATAGAGATTATTCTTATTGCCGGCACATTCGAGCACCTTATCTTCATCGAAGAAAGACAGAGACAGATTCATCTGCATATCGCCGTCGATGAGCAGTATCTTCTTTCCCATTATGCCCAGCGCACTAGCCAGATTCGAACATGTGGTAGATTTTCCACTGCCGCCTTTGTTATTGGCAAAACAAATTACATTTGTCATGCTTCCACCATGTCATAGCTTACATGTGAATAATTGTACTTTTCTGCGGGAGAGTGCGTGCTGTACTAATTCGCTCCGCTTTTCCCGGGATACAGGCATTCAACACCGTATCTGTCAAAAAACTCCATCCACGTTGATGAAGGTTTTTCATCAGTTATTATAGTATCTATATCCTTGATATCACAGACCTTTGAAAACGCAACTCTGTCGAACTTGGAGCTGTCAGCTGTCAGGATCTTCTTCTGCGCCGAGTGCATCATCACTTGTTTTGTCTGGGCGAACTGTTCATTGCCCTCTGTGATACCACGGTCTGCGCTGAGTCCCTTGCATGACATAAAAGCTTTCTCTACATTAAAAACACTGAGGCCCTCTACTGCCTGAGGGCCTACAAGTGCGAGATACCCTTCTTTGAGGCTTCCGCCTGATGAAATAATGTTCCAGTCCGAAACATCGGACAGCTCTATCATTATTTCAATTGAATTTGTTATTACCGTGAGGTGCTCTTTGTTCTTGATGGCCTTGGCAATATAGACCGCTGTCGTGCTGGCATCAAGAATTATATGGTCTCCGTCGTCAATCATGTTCGCTACTATCTCGGCGATCTTCTGCTTGCCTGAGACATTTTTCTTCTTGCGGACATTGAACGGCATATCTATATTGTTGTTCTCATTAAAGACGGCGCCGCCGTAACTCTTGGTAGCGATTCCTTCTTTATCAAGAATCTCAAGGTCTCTTCTTATTGTTTCCTCGGAGACACCAAATTGTCTGCTGAGGTCACTGACCACAACACGCTTGTCTTCCTGTAGCTTTTCTATGATCTGATTTCTGCGTTCAAGTGCAAGCATTGTTAACCCCCGTAGACCCCAACTGGCGAAGCTGTCTGTATTACAGGACCGATCTGCATATCTGCTCATCAGGATGCGCAATAACAGATGAATCCAGGAACATACCTGACTCGGCGATCGATTGTTTTGCCTTCTCAATTGCCGCTTCTACAGCTGCCACCTCACCTGTAAGGAACATATATGATTTTCCGCACATGCCCTTTGCAATACGCAGCTCTATGAGCTCTACTATTGCGGTCTTGGCTGCTACATCAGCCGCGGTTATTATGGACGCTACATCAAAAGTTTCAAGTATTCCCAGCGCTTCGACTTTATCTACATGAGTAGTCCCGTATATTGCCGGGAATATCGATTCGTGGGGATTGCCGAGTACAAAGCTGTCTATAAGCTGTTCCTCATATTTTGCACAGGCTGCATCGACAGCTGCTCTCACAGCGCTCAGATCACCCGCGATAAGAGCTATATATTTACCCGGGCAAACTGTTTCAGCTTCTATGAGTTCGACCTCCGCCGTCTTGACCATGGCATCCGCCGCTGTCACACCTGTAGCTGTTGTTTTGAATTCTATCATTCCTATTGCTCTGCTCATAGCAATTTACTCCTTTGTGTACAGCCTTATCATCAGATAGCAGCTATCACAATATATCTGTCGGTAACCTCTGTTACTGTGCCACAGATAGATGCGTGTATCGGAACGCTGAGCCCTGCTGCCGCCTCCGCGATCACCTGTCCGCGCGTTACCTTGTCTCCTGATGCAACTACAGCCTTCGCCGGTGCTCCGATATGTTGGCTGAGCGGTTCAGAAACCTTCTTCACCGCAACGACCTTATTATCGAGAGGAGCCGGTCTGTCATATTTAGTCAGTCCGAGTCTCGCCTCAAGGCGCGCCTCAGGTACCTTTCTGAATTCTCTTATGCTGCTTACAGGTGCCGGTTCTACTCCCTTTGGAGGCTTTACTCCGGCCTTCCTTAGCCCTGCCTTGTATTCTCCGATGAGAGTCCTGGGTGATAGTCCCTGCGGGCAGGCATAAAGTTCGCAAACACCGCATGAACAGCAGAAGAACGTATCAAGGAAAACATTCATATCCTGAAAATCTTTGTTTGCCGCACTTCTCATGAATTTATGAGGCTCAATCGGATGACCCAGCATATTTCTGGGGCAGAGATCTGTACATGTCTGGCACTGGCAGCATATTGAAGCTGCGCGCTTCAGTTCTATTGAGGACGAACTGTGCTTCTTCATTATGAGCTGGTGCTCAGCTGGAAGAACCAGGATTGCATTAGTAGTTTTGGTTATGGGATCAGAAGCTTTCCCAAGTCGTCCCATCATAGGTCCGCCGACAAGATACTGCGGATCCCCGGTTGTTGTCCTGCCCGCAAGGGCGACTGTATCACCGATAGAAGCGCCGAGTGGAACGCGAACTGTCACCGGATTCTCGACCTCTCCTACTATGGATACTACCTTATCCACAACAGGCATATCCTTATTGAGACCCCTCCAGATATTGTAGACTGTCTCAACATTAAAAACAGCGACTCCGGCTTCTATCGGAAGTCCGCCCGGCTTTATTACCTTGCCTGTCGCTTCGTAAATAAGAACGACCTCGTCACCCATGGGGTATGCACTTGGAAGTTCATGTATCTTAAGTTTTGGATACTTATCTATATATTCGTGCAGAGCATCTATAGTCTGCCTGTATTCTGATTTAATACCGACGATTCCCTGACCTGCCCCGACCGTATCTGCTATCAGAGCAAATGTTTCAAGAATCTCACCGGCATACTGCTGCAGAAGCTGTCTGTGCAGTTTAAGAAGTGGCTCACATTCCGCGCAGTTCAGCAGGATAGTGTCAGCCCTTTCATCAAGCTTTGCATATGTCGGGAAGCCGGCTCCGCCGGCTCCCACAACACCAAAGCTCTTAATTTTGTCAGTTAATTCTCTGATTTCCATGTTGAGCCTCTTCAATCCAGTTTACATTCATCATCGACAATACCGACTATTGCCGCGTCTATCGGTGCTGTTTCCATTCCACAGCCAATTCTTGCGGCGCTTCCTGTAGCAACGAGAACAATCTCTCCGACCCCGGCACCTATATTATCAATAGCTACCAGTTGACCACTCGAGCCGCGCATTCTGTCTATCGGTTCCACGATCATGAATTTGTTGCCGACAAGATTTGTATTCTTGCGTGTAGAGATGAGACTCCCTACTACTTTGCCTACGATCATTGCGCCTCCTATGCAAACGCTGCAAATTTGTTTTGCCCGGAATTATAATTTCACGATGACCGCAGTATCTCCCTGCGAGATATGACTTGCATTTGCTTCGTCAGTATCTATATGCATCTCAAGTGAGAACTTCTCATCGACTCTTATCTTTACTTTGTTGAAAATTGTTCCGCGATCATTATCCACCTTAACGGAAACATAATCTCCGTCATGTACTCCGGCAGCTGCTGCATCGTTTGGTGTCATATGAATATGTCTTGCCGCAACAATGCATCCTTCTTTGAGGTATAGTGCGCCAAGAGGTCCAACTATTGCTATCGGCGCAGATCCCGCTACATCCCCTGATTCACGGATAGGAGCTTTGATTCCGAGCTTTATAGCATCTGTTGCAGAAATCTCGACCTGTGAACGACTTCTTACGGGTCCGAGGATCCTGACGTTCTCTATGGCTCTGAGCTTCAGGCCTACAATGGTGACTGTCTCATTAGCCGCAAACTGACCGCCCATCAGATCTTTCTTTTTGGAAAGCTGATGTCCGGGTCCGAATAATGCCTCTACATGTTCCTGTGTCAAGTGAATATGCCGTGCGGATACTCCGATCGGTACCATGAATCCCTGTCCCTTGTCATTATTCTGATCCAGGGCTTCTATTACCAGTTTTGTGATTAATTCTACATTATTTGTATCCAAGGTGGCACCTGCTCTTTCTTGGGGGAATTCTTATAATTCAGGTCAGGCTCCCGGCATAAATACCTGGAGCCTGACCCTCGCTAAGCATAATGCTTATTTTAATTTGGGAAGGATCATCTCGACATCGTTGTGCGGTCTCGGTATTACGTGTGTAGCTACGAGTTCGCCAAGTCTGCCTGCTGCTGTTGAACCAGCCTCTACAGCTGACTTTACAGCTCCTACATCGCCACGGACCATAACTGTTACGAGTCCGGATCCGATCTTCTCAGTTCCGATAAGTGTAACATTTGCTGCCTTGCACATCTGATCTGCTGCTTCTATAGATGCAACAAGTCCTCTTGTTTCGACCATTCCTAAAGCTTCCTGTGTCATGTTTTCCTCCTTTTGCACTTAACGTTTCATACGCTGTGCTGATGCTCAATTGTTATTATTGTTATTTATGCTACATAGCTGTGTGGCTCTTCCCGCCAGACGCTATACAGTATACAGATATGATGCCGGTTTCCCATCTTCTGTATCAATGGGTTCTTCCGGTCTGAATTCAGGCAGTTTCTCTTTCCACCTTGTCGCGCTGAATTCTACAAGCTTGACTATTTCTTCATGCGGATTTGCGATAACGCCACTTGAGACTGGTTTCTTCAGAGCCTTGGCTACAGCTGTATCCACGGCTTCGGTGACAGCAGAAACATCACCTTCCACGACGAGCGTGACAAGGCGTCCGCCAAGTCTTCTCTCCCATGTAGCCAGAGTTACATCTGAAGTTTTGCACATGATATCCAGGGCATCAACCGCTGCGACCACACCTGTGATTTCGATGAATCCGTATGCTTTACTCATTACCGCACCTTCTTAAGTGACCTGTGATTTACTTGAATGAGGGAAGGATCTTTTCTACATCCTCGTGTGGTCTCGGGATAACGTGTGTTGCTACGAGTTCTCCGAGCTTGCTTGCTGCAGCAGTGCCGCTCTCAACAGCAGCTTTTACTGCTCCTACATCGCCACGGACCATTACAGTGACGAGTCCGGATCCGATCTTCTCAGTTCCGATAAGCCTTACTTCAGCAGCCTTCGTCATAGCATCAGCTGCTTCGATTGCAGCTGTAAGTCCTCTTGTTTCGATCATACCCAGTGCTTCGTATGCCATTTTAGATTCCTCCTTGGAATAAACGGTTTTATTACTTTGTCTTGTCATTGTTAACGTTTGTCAAATGCGCAGATCTTAAGCATCTTCTCTGTGTCTTCCGTCGGATGAGGGATAATGAAATGCTGTACAAAGCCTGTCAGCTCTTCCGCTCTCTTCATCGCCGCTTCCATCGCGGATTCTACATCCGCAACTTCGCCGCGGAACTTTACTGTTACCAGCAGCGGCACCGGCAGAGAATCCGGATTCTTCGGCTTGTTCTTATCAAACTTTTCCAGAGTGACCTTGCCTGCCTTGCATCCGGCATCAGCTGCCATGAACGCTGTGGCGAGTCCGTACACCTCCAGAATACCGACTGCTTCTCCCATCTGAAACCTCCATTGACCCGTCTGGTCTATCTCAGACTATCTTAATACATTTACACGTATTTGTGGGCTTTTTATCAATCTTTATTCACAACTGCAATCTTGAGGCCTGTCATTGACAGATTCTTCTTGAGTGCTTCATTTATCTGATCGAGCGGATACTTGTCAGTGATAAGATCCGACATCGGCAGTCCGATTGCCTTTGCTCTCTTGAGGAAGTCAAATGTTGTCGCATAATCCCTGAGCGTGTATACCCATGAGCCGACCATTGTAAGTTCCTTGGAGCAGATATCAAAGTGAGGATTGATCGTTGCGTCACCACCGTTGATGAAGAATCCGAGTTCGCACAAACCGCCGCCGTTGCGCACGAAATGATAGATGTTCGAATGTGCATGCGGGTTGCCTGTGCACTGGAAAGCGAAATCTGCGAGGTGACCGTCGAATGCATCACTGACAGCTTCTGCAAGAGCATCGACTCCCTTGTAGTTCATGAAGTTGACGCTTCTTTCAGCTCCCATGCGTTTTGCAAATTCAAGGCGCTGCTCATTGCCGTCTACTGCAACAATGTTCTGGATTCCCATTGTGCGGAGAACTGCTATGCAGATAAGACCGATAGGACCGCATCCCTGAACAGCTACACGGCTGTTGAAACGAAGAATGCCTGTCGATTTTGCTCTCTCCACTGCATGTACAAGTACTGCGCAGGGCTCGATAAGTATTCTGGAATCAAGATCAAGATCACTTACATTGAAGATCGTTGATCCTTTTCTTACAAACAGGTAGTCTGAAAACCATCCGTTGAGATGTACATCATCATCAGGGAGAAGCCCGTAGACATCGGCACCGCCGACATTCTGCTTGTTGAGATCGAACATCGTGATATCCGGGTTGTCGTGGAATATCATGCATGTAACGACCTTGTCGCCGATCTTAAGATCTTTGCCGGCGCTGTCCTTCCTGACATCTTTGCCCATTGCGACGATAGTGCCTGTTCCTTCATGTCCGAGAGCAACAGGAATAAGATTAAAAGGATCTTTGCGGAATTCATGTGCATCTGTTCCGCAGACACCGCAGCCTTCTACCTTTACAAGGATATCTCCATCGCCTACAGGAGGGATCGGGTATTCCTTTACGTCGAAGTGCTCAAGTGCTGTAAGTACTGCTACATGAGCTGTCTTCGGGATTGATGTCGGAACAGCTGAAGCATTTGATCCGGAAGCTGTCTTTACACTTCCATCACCCATGCTGTTCAAGACCTGTCTTACAATTTCTTCTATATTTGACTGATCCATAATTGTTCGCCTTTCGTAAGTTTTTGTTACTGTTTATCTGATGCAGAGGCTGTCCTGCATTACGCAGCGTCTCTTCTTTGTAAATGATTTGGCACTGGTAAGACCTTCGCCTGTGCGGCTTGCGATCGTGAATGTACAGATGCTCTCTCCGCCAAAACCAAGTGCTGCGTATGACGGTCCGTTCTTTACCAGGATCGCTGTGTCCAAAGCCTTCGCATATGTAGTGATATGCTCAACATTGAGACTGTGTATATGAGCTGAGTGACGGTTGCCATGCTCAAGCCATACAGATGTCTTAACGCCTTCTTCAAAATCTTTGACTCTTACCACTCCGAGGATAGGCATCATGAGCTCTGTTGTGATGAGCGGGTGTTCCTTCGGTCCTTCAAAAGTGATGCATCTGATGTTATCCGGAACTGTTACGCCTATCATCTCGAGAAGTCTCTTCGCGCTTCTTCCGACACAGTTCCTGTTAAGTTTTCCCTTCGAATCCATAACAGTTGCAACAAGTTTGTCCTGCTCATCATTTGATGCGAGGTAGCAGCCCTGTTCAGTGATCATATAATTCATGAGCTCATCGCAGATACTGTCGACTGCAACTATTTCCTTCTCAGCTATGCAGGGCAGATTGTTGTCAAAAACACATCCATTGACGATGTCCTGTGCAGCTTTCCTTACGTTTGCTGTTTCATCAACAAGTGCCGGAGGATTTCCTGCTCCTGCGCCAATTGCTCTCTTTCCTGAAGAAAGAACAGCTGTAACAACTCCGGGTCCGCCTGTTGCCACGAGAAGCTGGATATCTTTGTGCTTCATCATGATATTACTTGTCTCAAGTGTAGGCTTTTCAACTGTGCAGGCAACGTTGTCAGGTCCGCCGGCCTCAAGGCACGCCTCGTTGACCATGTTGATCGCATATATCGTTGTCTTTATTGCCTGCGGATGAGGATTGAAAACAACAGTGTTGCCGCCTGCTATCATTCCCATTGTGTTGCAGAGTACTGTCTCGCTGGGGTTGGTGCATGGAGTAATAGCTCCTATTACACCGAAGGGTCCCATTTCTACAAGAGTAAGTCCTCTGTCACCTGAATATGCCTCAGTGGTGATATCTTCAGTTCCTGGAACCTTATCAGCTACAAGATGATGCTTGAGGATCTTGTCTCCTACATTGCCCATCCCTGTCTCATCAACAGCCATTCTTGCAAGGACTTCAGCATTTTCATGTGTTTTCTTTCTGATATTGCTGATGATCTTCTCGCGCTGGTCCATCGTCAGCATTCTGACTGTCTGCTCAGCTTCTTTGGCTGCGGCGATCGCGTCATTCATATCAGCGAACACGCCGTGCTTACCGCTTGCGGTATCGGAAATCTGCATCTTTGCAAGGACTTCCTGTACTACTTCCTGTACCATGCTCTCACTTACCGGCATGCAAAACCTCCTTATATCCATGGCCTTACATCACCAGGTCATTATTTATTCAACTGTTCCATAACTTTCTTTGTGATCTCAGCGATAACTTCAGGACTTGCTTCCTTCGGTGTGCTGTTCACTGAACCTACTCCGTTTGGTGCACTCATGCATGAATCGCAATTGTGGCAATTCATTTTATCCTTGTTGAGGCAAAGGTTTGCCGGATGTTTTCCCGGAAGACCCATCTTTCTTCTGATCTCATAGAGCTTCTGAACTGTCTTCTGGTCGAATTCCTTAGGGCCGCCGAGCATCTTTGACTGATACAGGAGCTGCGCATAGAATTCAACGGATTCCATCTTGAGGTAAGCTGAAAGGAGATCTGTTGAGTATGTAAGAGCGCCATGGCTCTCAAGGAGTACTGCATCATAGTAAGGGAGATACTTTTCAATATTGTCCGGGATCTCGTTTGTAGAAGGTGTGCCGTACTCAGCGATAGGAACGCAGCCAAGAGCGATAACAGCTTCCGGCATTATCGGCTGTGTGAGCGGAATGCCTGCAATGGCAAAACTTGTAGCATATACAGGATGTGCATGAACTACTGATCCGACATCAGGTCTCTTCTGATATACTCTCATGTGCATTTTTATCTCAGATGACGGCTTGAAGCCTTTGTTAGCCTGGATCACGTTGCCCTGAGCGTCTACTTTGCAGATGAAATCAGGTGTCATGAAGCCCTTTGAAACTCCTGTAGGTGTGCAGAGAAACTCATTGTCGTTCAATTTAACGGAGATATTGCCGTCATTTGCAGCGACCATGTTGCGATTGTAGATTCTCTTGCCGATCTCACACATCTGTTTTTTGATCTCGTACTCGTTAACCATTTTTTCCTCCACGCCGGAGCTTCTTTTTTTGCGAAGGCACCGCGATCAGAAATTGCGAATGCTGTTTCTGATCTGCGTTCATCCAGATTTGTGCTCCGGCACAAATCTGTTATGTGAAATAATCGCATCAGCGCTTATTTCACATTGTCCTCCTGATTACTTGTTGCTTTATTGTTGTTTGCCTGTTGAACAATGTTATATTATGTTGGTTCTTAGCTTATTATAAGGATGTACTGATACGAAGTCAACACATAAATGTTGTTTTTTATGGTTTTTTGGTGACTTCTGTTTTGCTTTTTGTTGTTTTGCTTTTCCACGGTGGTATTTCACCCGGCTGACACAGATATTCAAGAATATCCGCAGTTCCTTCTTTGGCTGTTGAATTAACAAAGAATATTTTCTTACAGCCGCAGAGCCTGAGCCATCTCTCAGCTCTGGCGGGATCACCGCGCGGATCATCGATCTTTGTGACAATTCCGATTACATCTCTGTTGCACTGACATGTGATGTTCGGTGGAAACAGGCAATACGGTTCTGTCGCCGCACACAGGAGCCCCACGACATCTGCTTCATATGTATATACGGCGAGAGCATGCCCGAGTCTTGCATTCTGTGTGTACTCGCCAGGCGTATCTATTATCCCGTCGTAATAATTTACATACTGGGTCTTGTGATATTCGACCCTGCGATCCATCAGAGCCTGCGTAAGTGTTGTTTTGCCGCTCTCGCTCCGCCCCATCAGTATTAATTTCTTCACCAGATATCTCCCGTACATTCTGTCTGATATGCATCGGGGCGCTTTGCCCTCAGTTCAGCAGCAAATCCTGCTTATTCTAGGTCTTTGTCACAGGGCAGACCGTGAAACCAAGCTTGTTCTCGCTGTAATCAAGCACCGCCTGAGTCGCAGCCTCCACTTCTGATACAGTCCCGGTTATGATCACTGATCCGCTGAAACGATCCACGAAACCAAGTGATACTCCGCTCGCCTTTATTGCCACATCCGCGATTATGATCGCGGTCTCGGCCGGGCTTATCGTCATGACCCCGATTGCTGACTGTGAATAATCCACTGCCGGATCAAGTCCAAGTTTCTCGTACAGCACCGGATCCGGACTCGCGATTATGTGTGCCAGTGAGATCTGTTTGCCGGGAACAAGTTCCTGTATTATCCTCTGTTTTGCTTCATTCTTATCGTCAAAACTCATTACTTACCTCTATGTGCTAACTTTTTGTGCTTCCAGCTTGCCGTGTCATGCTCTTGTTGCCTGAAAAGTTAGCACGAAGTGCTTTTTCTTCCGTCTGTGCTAACTTTTTGTGCTTCCAGCTCGCTGCGTCATGCTCTTG
>JAQWCI010000189.1 GCA_028706005.1 Lachnospiraceae bacterium | reverse complement strand
AGCAGCTGCCTCAGCTGACCTCCCGTCACGTTTCCTACCGCAAACAGACTGCGTGCTGTCTGCTTTGAAGTAATGTCATAATACAGATAGCATTGGCCTTCTATATAACGCAGACTGCAAGGCAGCAGTCCCGGGATTCTGTTTGCCGCCATCATGCGATAACGATAATCCTCTACTCCACCGCTTCCGCATGGAATAATCATATAGTTATGAAGTGAATCATTATAGTATCGAACGCCGATCCTGTTTTCGTTTTCCAAGCCCTACTCCTTTATACTGTCTATGACTTTTCCCGCCAGATACCTCACTCTGCGGTAATGGCGTATCGAATATGGCGGATCACTTTTCCTTGCCGAAGATGAAAATTTCATCGACCATATTCCGGACGGCATTATTCCTGTTGACGCAAATAGTTCCGGCGTCAATTCCGCGCTCCCGCTGAATACGACTTTATTCTTATCAGCGGACGCCTCAGATGATTCCCTGTCGAGCATAAAATACTTGGTTCCGAACTGTCTTGCGGCAAGCGATTTCAATTCTTCAGACAGATCTGTATTTTCATCCTTGACATAGCTCTCCCTGAAACAGAGTATGTACGAATCCTGCGCGAACAGACAACGGTCATATAAAAAGAACGCCAGGTAAATGATAGCCACCAGAAGTATCAATACATAAGTGAATATAAACGAAGCCTCCAACGTCATATATGCATCCTGTTCGCGGCACCACGTTTCTTTATTGTCATAATGACAGTATCTGCGCATACATCACACCTCCAAATGCGGCCAAAACAAATGGCACAAATGGAATCCTGCTGTTCTTCTTTGCTTTATGTGCAACCAGCAGGATTCCAGATGCAATGGCGCACAGAATCAATGACAGACCCAGCAGCATGAAAGCACCTGGTGCCCCTATCAGTAATCCCATCAGTATAAAGACCCAGCCATCGCCGTTACCGACTTTACGTCCTGTAATATATGAAGATAGAAGCAGGAACACGCCTGGCATCACAGCAAATGTCAGTTCAATGATCTGTACGTTTCCATTCACGCAAGCAGCGGTATCCCATATCGCAGCAACTGTTATCGGTGCAATAAGAAGAGCTGTCGGTATTTTCTTTTTTCTTAGATCGAATATCCCGGCAGGAACAAGAATGATTGCTGCCGCTATGTACCTTATGATAATCTGAGTATTCATATTTAGCCTTTCATGTCGGTAACGCTATTCTCCTCCGCACTTCGAGCAGGCAGGCATTTTCCCCTTGACCTCTGACAGCCTGGCTTCATATATAGTGCGTTTAATTCCAGGGCATGTGGATGATGAATGATATCTGTTTCCTTCAGATGTAATCAGAACAGTTCCTGTTGGCGATGGGTGACAGCTCTCACATGGATAATACTTTGCTCCTCCTTTGTTCCTCAGGCTGTCCAGTTCTGAAGCACTGACTGTCCTGATTGACGGATTCAGGTAGGTGCACCCGCGATCGCAGTGATAGACCGATCCCGATTCTGTATAATAAACGGTCGGATCGTCGTCATCTTCATTATCATGGTCCTCCGGCTCTGCACCAATATCGTAGCCCACCCATGCATGCGCATAGAATCGGCTTTGTACACAGAAGTCATCGACTCCCGGAATTCTGATGAATGGTCGAACGCGGTAATCAGCAATGAGATCAACATTATCCCCTCCGGACAAAATCTGTGACTGTGCATATGAAATACTGTCCGCGCCGCCTGAAAGACATGTTTTATCAAGATATTCAGACCCAAGATGGTCAGTTACCTTGTCCCTGACATATGTCTCAGACAAAACAAACGATGCCGCCGCTTCTGCAATACCGAAGTCCGCGCCGGTTTCGCCCTGATATGTGTTATCACCTGCCTGTATATCCAGGATGTCGGAAAGTCCATAGCGATAGTAATACGCATACTCAGATATCTGAGTCCCTGTTTCATGCAGGGCAGCCAGCATATTGCTCTGTAGCCTGATCATGTCAAAAATGAACAACACATTCATAATAAAGAAGAGAAAAATCGGGACTACCATGGCAGCTTCTACTGTCATACTGCCCTCTGTCTCTGCTTTTGAAGAAAGCGGGAACAACACCCTTTTGGTGTGTTTGCCTGTCCGGAGAGCTTTGCTTTTTGTGTTTTTTGTTGTTGCTTTTCTCCAAAAGGGCATTGCTCCCGCCTCCGGCTCGTGTTTCGATGTATTGTTTTTTCAGTTGTAACTGATCTCTCTTTTCATTGGATAGCTGTACCCGAATGAACTTGAAGTGACAGACGAGATTCCGAATGCATCCATACACCAATCTATCCTGAAATTCTCATTACACTCTGTCTCTCTGATGTCCATTTCCATTACATCCATCAGACGGTAGTTTTTCTGAGAGCCATTTTCCAGAAAGAGGAATATCCGGAGATAGTCCTTATAGCACAGACCGCTTCCTGCGGTGTCTCCTTTTGCCGTCACTGACGACGACAAAACATTAGTCAATGACGTCCTCCATGTCGACGCACTCTTCATCAACGGCACCTTTCCTCCTGTAAAAAGTGTTTTGACGTCCTGTATGGATTCAATGTAAGACCACGCGAACAGAATTGCGTTTTTTACCACTTCCGCCGCCTCCGGTACGAGAAGCACCGTGGTGATTGCAAGTGCCACAGCTTCAGCCTCCGCGCTCTTTCCTGAATCAGAGAAAATATATATACAGTTTGCTGCTTCTCTGATCAGAAGCAGCCTCAGCGCCATGGAATTCAGATTTGTCTCATCTGATCCGTCCCCGAATAAAATGTACTCCACCTCATACGATAGTTTTCCCTGCTTAACTTCTTCTTTGTAATTACTGCACTTTTCCAGGATATACTCATCAAATACAACTGCATCAGCACGGTCATAATCATGTGTATTATCAGGTTCCAGACCTGTTCCTGTATGAAAATTCCTGTGAGAGAGGCATTCGCCTGTGTCTGTTTCTGTGTTCGAAATACTCCTGTGCGTGCCAAGCACCTGATCCAAAGCAAATGTTGTGCGCAGCGCATCGACTTTTTCAGCAGGATTCGAATCACCTCCCACATCGCTGTCACCACCCGCGTCTTCTATTTCGGTTTTCTTTTCATCTGCTTTCTCGTTCATTTCTTCCAATTTACTGTCATTTTCAGCTTTTTTACTCTGCCATTCACCTGACTCAAGTCCCAGACCGTTGAATCGGTCCACATCAGCAAGCACCTGCGCCGTTATCCTGCCCAGCTGATCAGCCGACATATATGCATATACCTGCTGCCTTATTGCATCTGCATCATTGTCAGCGGCACATCTGGTGCCTGTAATTTCCAGAGAATCCGTCTTGAGGCCTGTGAATGTACGCGTGTATCCAAACGGAATATAACCGCCCTGACTGTAGTTTTCGCTGATGTATTTTTCAAGATGTTCCTTTACCCTTTGATCCGACGGGGAATCAGTGCCATATGATTCATCGACAAAAAACATGTCATACTGCTTATGCATTTCACGATGAAATTCACCAAGTACTGAATTCATGGCCGCATCAGAGACAAGTTCTATCTGCATCCTTATCGCATTCATCCTTGCCCCCTCAATCAGGGCAAAAAAGAGGGACAATATTACCGTGAGTGACATTGCCAGATAAACCGTCAGGTATCCGGCTGCTTCTTTCTCCTTCATTTATAAGTTCAGCCCCTCTTTCCACCCCATCGAAATAAAACCTGTGTATTAGCTTGCGCTGCCGCTAAGACATCACCGTGTTGCTGTCATTCGTTATGGTCTGGAACACATTCTTCACCAGTGCAGTGAGTTGTTCCTTGAAAATAATGACCAGCCCGATCAGAACCACTATTATGAGTATTACCTCGACTGTTCCCATGCCTCTTTCATCCGATAAAAAGCTTTTGTTTCCGCATTTCTTAAGATGATCCATGTCATTTCTCCTTTCCCCTGTCACCGCGATACGGCAGCATTCATTGTCTGCCGGCCTGCCTTTCATT
>JAQWCI010000037.1 GCA_028706005.1 Lachnospiraceae bacterium | reverse complement strand
ACATTGATTATGAGAATGTCAAAGACACAGTCTCAGATGAGTACAAGAGCCTTTATGAACAACTGCTGTCACTTGTCAGAGTCGATATTGAAGACAAGTTCTATTCAGAAGGCAAGGATTATTATGACAACAAAGACTACGAAAACGCGGTCACTTCTCTTGTGAATGCAGTGAAATACAGCAGCAGTGTTGATGATACATATGATGACGCGCTGTATTATCTGGCGGATTCATACTATCAGGTCTATCTGACTGCGGATTCCACAGATCAGTCCAAGTATGAGGATTATCTGACCTCGGCTCAGAAGTATTTCAACGCGGCATCGGAAGTGGCTGACAGCGAATACGCTGACAGCGCGAAAACAAAGCTTCAGGAGATCAAGACACTGAAGACTCAGAAGGGAATCACGACTGACGGCAGTGATGAAACTGTGACAACTTCGGATGGAACAGCGGATACCACAGCGGCTTCTGACACAGGAGACACTACGACCGACCAGACTGCGAACGACAACACCGATGAAGTTGCAGCTGATCAGGCGGCAGCAGCGGCCCAGGTGAACCAGAATCAGACGACAGATCAGACAACTGCTGATCAGACAGCGGCGGACCAGGCGGCAGCTGACCAGGCAGCAGCTGATCAGGCAGCAGCAGACCAGGCAGCAGCAGACCAGGCGGCAGCAGACCAGGCGGCAGCGGCACAGGCAGCGGCAGATCAGGCGGCAGCAGCTCAGGCAGCAGCGGCACAGGCGGCGGCAGCTCAGGCAGCGGAACAGTGATGGAGTATTGATGGTCATTTTTTCGGGTTTACAATTCATTTTCCGGTTTCTGCCGATCTTTCTTTTGGTTTATTATCTTGTCCCAGCAAAATTCAGGAATGGCGTATTGCTTGTCGGCAGCCTGGTGTTCTATGCATCAGGTGTGCCGGAATTTGTGATACTGCTGATAATACTCACAGTGATCAACTGGTGGTTTGGATGCAAGATAAGTATGGCACGCCGCAGTATGTCGCGGATGGATTCGATGCTGAAGGATGACGTCGGAGACATTTATGATGCAGGACCTGGAGGAAGACTCCTAAGACGGGTCGAGACAAGGCGTCAGCTGACACATCACCATGCAGTTGTATTTCTTGTTGTACTTGTTGTTCTGAATGCCGGTGTGCTGACGGCATGTAAGATATTGGCTCTTACGGTGGACAGTAAGCTGCTGCCGCTCGGCATGAGCTTTTATATTTTTAAAATGATATCGTTTATTGCGGACTGCTATACAGGAAAGATCACGAAGCCCCAGACGTTTATAAATACCGCTGCATATTTCACGATGTTCCCCCAGGTCACACAGGGACCCATAATGCGGTTCGATGAAAAATACTGGGAAACAAAAGGAAAAACTGCATTCCAGGCGGAACGCTTTGAGAAAGGAATTTTCTGTTTCATTATCGGATTGTGTCTTAAGGTGCTGCTCGCAGACCGGATAGGAATTCTCTGGAATGAGATAGATAAGATCGGCTTCGAGAGCATAAGCACGCCACTGGCATGGCTCGGCGCATATGGGTATTCATTTGAGCTTTATTTTGATTTCTTTGGGTATTCACTTATGGCAGCAGGTCTCGGAATGATGCTCGGCTTTCCTTTTGTAGAGAACTTTCATCATCCATATGCCTCGGACGGAGTCGCGAAATTCTACCGCGATTGGCACGTGACGCTTGGGGCATGGTTTCGTGATTACATATATTTCCCATTGGGAGGAAGTCATTGCTCCAAAAAGAAAAACATCCGTAATCTCCTTATTGTCTGGCTCATTACAGGACTGTGGCACGGGGGAACGCTGAACTTTGTCATATGGGGACTTGTTCTGGGACTTATCATTATCTGGGAAAAATTCGTGATGAAGGGCCCCATGGAAAAGTTCAAGGTTATAGGACATTTTCATGTTATGGTGCTTATACCACTCACATGGGTGATATTTGCCATACCTGATCTGGGGCAGCTTGGATTATATTTCACAAGATTGTTTCCGTTTTCAGGCAATAGCGGAACTGCCGGGAATGTAGATCCGGGTGATGTGCTCAGATATCTCAACATATATTGGCCGCTATTTGCGGCATCTGCCATATTGTGTGTCCCGGCCACATATCGGGCAATCGAAAAGCTGTATAAGAAAGCTGTCGGCAAGATACTCCTTGTGGCTCTTTTCTGGGTCGCGGTCTACTATATGACGATTTCATCGTCAAATGCGTTCATGTATTTCAGCTTCTGATATTTGTCTGACAGGGCAGCAATAACAGGGCAGAAGTTCACAAAGACAGGCAGATAAAATGAGAAGGTTCTTTCAAAAAATTAAACACATGCCTCTGACAATAAGCCTTGCCGCTACGGCAATTGTTTTTACTGCAATAGCAATCAAAGGCGCAGGCAGCATATATGATGATTCAGAACGTGACAGATTGACTACTCCGGTCCTGTCACTTGTTTTCAACGGTATAAATGATGGCGAGTATCCATGGGATGCATTCTCAGGCAAAACAAATGAGACCATTTCAGAGGCGTCAGCTGCAGAAGTGTCAGAGGCCGCACAGGAATCAGCTTCAGAGGCATCTGATACCGCAAATGCGGAGACAACAGCCATGGAGACGACAGCAGAGTCTGCAGCGGTCGATGAACAATCGACAGACAGCGCTGAGAGCTCATCGACTGAAGTGGAACCGGAAGAGCCTGTAGTTGAGGATCTTGATGTGCCGGAAGCCGGGACGGAAACAGTGCAGCTTGATGGAAAAGACAGCGCACTGATAGCCGTCACTGACAACATGGTGAATGCTGCCGAAAATGCCAATGAAGAGATCGATGTACAGCGGGAATCAAACCCGGATTATGTGGAAGCAGATTCAATGCCTGAAGGCGTGAACAGTGATGTGATGGGTGCTGTTGATTACGGCGTGGCCGGAAGGCGCTACCTTGCTCCGGAAGGAGCGGCCTACAACACCGACACGACAGGGTTGTTTGCGGAAAACGGTCATTACTACAAATTCAGGACAGTGGATGATTCATATTTTTCCGATGCAATTTTCATAGGAGATTCGCGCACCGATGGCCTGGCAACATACGGCGACATGAAGGGAACATCGTTCCTCGCAAAAGAATCTTTATCAGTCTACAGGATGTGGAAGATAAAAGTGCCATTCAGGTTTGCTGATGGTACAATACAGAAGTCGACAGTACTTGAGGTGCTGCAGAATTTTCATTTCCGAAAGGTTTATCTGTCCGTCGGAGTGAATGAACTCGGAGTGCCTACCTCTGTGGATTTTTATGACAATTATCGTGATGCGATCAGCATAATAAGAAAGCTGCAGCCGGATGCGATTATTTATATTGAAGGCATAATGCATGTTTCGAAGAACCGCAGTTCATCTGACGCTGTCTTTAATAACACAAGCATAGTCGAGAGGAACACTGCGATAAGCACTCTTGCAAACGGACATGATATTTTCTACATAGATATGAACCCGTCTGTATGTGATGAGAACGGGGATCTTTTATCTGATCTCACAGGGGACGGAATTCATCTGAAAGCATCTGCATATGCGAAGTGGCATGAGTTCCTGCTGCAGAATGCAATTGTCAGAAGTGATGAACTCGATAATATCGGGAGCTTCCCGACCGGTTGGTAATGCGACAAATTGATGTCGCATAGAAGGTTTTCGCAAAGCTCAAACCTTCGGGTTGTGGCGAAGGAGCAGCAGTCGTAATGCGACAAATTGATGTCGCATAGAAGGTTTTCGCAAAGCTCAAACCTTCGGGTTGTGGCGAAGGAGCAGCAGTCGTAATGCGACAAGAAGACGTCGCATAGAAGGAATAGATTCATAATGAGACGTGAGATGAAATTTAAAATGGAAAGAGAAGGTCTTTTGAAAGAAGGCCAGGCTGTTTCTGTGAGCGAGGGACTCTTGCCCAGCAATTATTATTACACCGTGGATCCTTCTCTTGCCATGAGCGGAAATTATCCATTTAACCAGCGGCTCAGGGCGACGGACGGAGTGGTCGAGAAGATAGAAGAAAACGAAAGAGGTTATTATGTGACGGTCGTTTTTGAAGAACCGTAGGGTATTCACAAGGGAGGTATTATCATGTCAGAAAAGAAAGAAAAAAGCGTAATGGAATATGTTGCTACAAAAAAGGCACCGGCTGCTATAGGCCCGTATTCGCAGGCTGTCATAGCACACGGATTCCTTTTCGCATCAGGTCAGATACCGATCGTGCCTGAGACAGGTGCAGTAGTTGCAGGCGGTATAGCGGAACAGACAGAACAGGTCTGCAAGAATATCGGAAAACTGCTGAAGAAAGCCGGAATTGATTATGAACACGTGATCAAGACCACATGTTTTCTCGCTGATATGGATGACTTCGCGGCTTTCAACAGCGTGTATGCCAAATATTTTACATCCAAACCGGCACGCAGCTGCGTGGCTGTAAAACAGATTCCCAAGGGAGTCCTCTGCGAGATAGAAGTTACCTGCACCATGAAATAAGTTTTGAAGGGACAACAATCAGGCATTGAATAAGATTACAAAACAGGGTGGAATAGCCCCGGCAAACGCACTGATGCTTTTCACGTGCGCATTGATCTGGGGAACGGCTTTTGTTGCGCAAAGTGTCGGAAATAACTATATGGGTCCGATTACATTTCAGGCATCGCGCAGTGTGCTCGCCATAGTGGTGCTGCTGCCGCTTGTGATAGTCAGGCGCAGAGCAAGGACAAAACGCATAAAGGCGAATGACAGAAATGTTCAGACATACAGTTTTCGCACTACAGTTAAGGGAGGATTGTTATGTGGCCTGATGCTGTGCTCGGCATCAATCCTTCAACAGATAGGAATCACCGGGACTGATGTTGGAAAAAGCGGATTTATAACAGCAATGTATATTGTGCTCGTTCCGGTATTGTCTTTCTTTATTTCAAGAAAAGCGTCGGTCAGGGTATGGGTAAGCGTTGCCATTGCGGTGACAGGCCTGTATTTTCTCTGCGTCAGCGGAGGAAGTCTTGCCGGGATAACAAAGTATGATCTGATGCTGGTCGCATGTGCTTTTTTGTTCTCGTTGCAGATAATTCTGATAGACTGTTTTGCAAAAAAGGTGGATGGCGTTGAACTTTCTCTTGGACAGTTCATAACGACCACTGTGATCTCTGTTATATTGATGTTTGTTTTCGAAAGACCGCAGATCTCCGATATTATATCCGGAGCTTTCCCTGTGGTATATGCGGGCATAATGTCGAGCGGAGTGGCGTATACGCTGCAGATAGTGGGACAGAAGGGTCAGGATCCGACAATCAGCTCGCTGATAATGTCACTTGAGTCAGTTATCTCAGTGCTTGCAGGCTGGGTCATATTAGGTCAGAAGCTTACGGCCCGTGAGGGCGTTGGCTGCGTATTGATGTTCCTGGCTATTATCCTTGCACAGCTGCCGGATAAGAAAAAGAATAAAGGGGTCTGATGAGCAGAAAAATAACGAAAATCCACATATTGACCGCATCAGTCATCGCAGCAATCCTCATGACAGGTTGCGGGCTGCAGCTCGCGGACTCCCAGGCGCTGAGCGACGGAATGTCACAGATCGAATCAAGGTCTTTTGATGAAGCCGTGACGACGATTCAGACTGCCATAGACAGTGGGGATGATTCGAG
Source organism: Lachnospiraceae bacterium (assembly GCA_028706005.1). GTDB lineage: Bacteria > Bacillota > Clostridia > Lachnospirales > Lachnospiraceae > CAG-791. The sequence continues at coordinate 11,190 of JAQWCI010000037.1, read as the reverse complement.
GGACATGTACAGGGCTCTGGGCATCGCCGAGATGGGCACCGGTGATTATGAGTCTGCCGCCAAAGCGCTGGAAACAGCACTGGGAAGCAGCGGGATCATCCCTGATGATATGGACTATGATATAAATTTCTACCTGGCATCATGTTATTACAAACTCGGAAATTATGATGATGCGATGGAAATATATAATGCGATCATAGGAATGGATGACTCGAATACTGATGCCTATGAAATGAGGGGAGCGGCTGAGATTACCGAAGGGGACAGCGATGCAGCCGACGCTGATTTCAGAAAGGCAATAGCTCTTTCACCTAAGGATTATGACCGTATTATTTCAATGTATGCGACCATGAAACAGTATGGTCAGGAGGACGCGGGTAAGGCTTACCTTTCTGAGGCTATATCCGGTGATCCGAACATGTCAGATTATGATAAAGGCAGACTGTCATATTATCTTGAGGACTACGCGACTGCAAAAGCCTGTTTTGAGGCTTCACAGGACAAGAACGACTATCGTACGACGCTGATGCTTGGCAAAACATATATTGCCCAGGGTGATCTGAATTACGCCGCTGATGTTTATGAGGCGTATATTGCGGCAGATCAGACGCACGCGGAAATATACAACGAACTGGGGCTGTGCTACCTGCAGCTCGGGGAATATGAAAAAGCGCTCAATGATTTTCAGATAGGACAGAAGATAGATAATAATGGAGTAATGCAGGATCTTCTGTACAATGAAATAGTCGCATATGAGAAACTCGGGCAGTTTTCCAAAGCCGAAGAAATGATGCAATCGTACCTTAAGAGTTATCCTGATGATCAGGATGCACAGCGCGAACAGCTTTTCCTGCAGACAAGATAGGAAAAACTGAAAGGGGGAGAAATGATACAAAAACTGATTTCACGAATCCGGGAGACAGGGGCACCTGTGGTGGTCGGTCTTGACCCGAACATGAAATTTATTCCGCCAATGCTCTTTGATGATGCAAAACAATCTCTGGAGCGGAGTGAGAATACTGATCCGTTCGGAGACGACGAACTCAGTGTTGCCGCTGAAGCGGTGTGGAGATTCAACAAGGAGATCATCGACTCGGTATATGACCTTGTCCCGGCAGTAAAGCCGCAGATAGCGATGTATGAGCAGTTTGGGATAGCCGGAATGAAGACATTCTGGAGAACGGTACGCTACTGCAAGGAAAAGGGACTGATTGTTATCGGTGATGTAAAGCGCGGTGATATCGGCTCGACATCAGAGGCATATGCAAGAGCACATCTTGGCAGAGTGAAGATCGGGAATCACGATGTGCCTGCTTTTAATGAAGATTTTGCCACCGTCAATCCTTATCTTGGAAGTGACGGAGTAAAGCCGTTTATCGACGTCTGCAAAGAGTATGACAAGGGAATATTTGTGCTTGTCAAAACATCGAATCCGAGCAGCGGTGAGTTTCAGGATGTTTTGACGAAGGACGGGAGACCTGTCTACGAGCTTGTTGCAGATATAGTAAACGAATGGGGAGCAGATTCTATGGACGGCGATTACAGCAATGTGGGTGCCGTGGCAGGAGCAACATACCCTGAGCAGGGGAGAATACTGAGAAAGCTTATGCCGCACGCATATATACTTGTGCCGGGATACGGAGCGCAGGGCGGGAAGGCTGAGGATCTGGTCAATTTCTTCAATGAGGATGGACTCGGTGCGATAGTCAATTCCTCACGCGGAATAATTGCAGCATACACGACTGAAAAGTACAGAAAATATGGACAGGAAAGATTCGCGGAGGCGGCAAGGGCTGCAACGCGTGATATGATCGAAGACATAAGAGGTGCGCTGAATAAGAGTTAGATTACAGACGAAAGGAAAACATCCATGGAAGATTACAGACAGAGTTTTATTGATTTTATGGTTGACTGCGGCGTTTTGAGATTCGGTGAATTCACACTTAAGAGCGGACGCAAATCGCCATTCTTCATGAATGCCGGGTTATATCAGGACGGCTCGCAGCTGCTCAGACTCGGGGAGTATTACGCGAGGGCCATCCATTCTGTGTACGGGCTTGATTTTGATGTTCTGTTCGGGCCTGCATATAAGGGAATTCCGCTTGCTGTTGCCACTGTTATCGAAATCAGCAGGCTCTATGGAAGAAATATAAAGTATTGCGCTAACCGCAAGGAAATCAAGGACCACGGGGACAAGGGAATACTGCTTGGCAGCAAACTGCATGACGGAGACAGAGTGGTCATAATAGAGGACGTCACGACATCAGGCGCATCCATGGCTGAGACAGTACCGATACTGAGGCAGCAGGCTGATGTTGATATTGTCGGCCTTATGGTGAGCCTTGATCGTGAAGAAAAGGGAATTGATACAGACAGGAGCGCACTTCAGGATATAAAGGATAAGTACGGATTCCCGGCACATGCTATAGTGACGATGTCTGAAGTGACGGAGTATCTGTACGGCAAAGATATCGATGGCACGGTCCTGATAGACGATAATGTAAAGGCGGCTATCGATACATATTACGCGCAGTATGGAGCACAGAGCTGAGGATAAGATGGCAGTACATCAGGTAAAGCGCAGGAAACACCTGTTTACAAGTAAAAAGAAATCATTCAGGGCTCTGCTCAGCGATTGTCTGGGCGCTGTGTCATTTGTTTTTTCGCTGATCACTCTTTACATGACATTCATGAATGAGGGTGAGGCAACGCTTAACTTCGGAGCTGCATTTATGGCATGCGTGATAATTGCTCTCGTCGGCTTTGTGATGGCAGTGCTGTCGCGCAAAGAGCCTGACTGTTATTATTCGTTCTCATATCTGGGGATGATACTTAACGGTTCAGTACTGGTGTTGAGCGCAGTAGTTATATATCTCGGCGCAGTATAAATAACAAAAGAAGGTTTACAAATGGAGAATACAGATTTTGATGAAAGATACGGACTTGCTGCCGGCAGGGTAAGTGAGATAGCAGCAGGAGCAGAAACAAAAGGAATGTCTTCGTCTTTTGTGGATTATTTCAGAAGAACAGCAGAATTCCTTGACATGATGACGAAAGAGACGGAATTCATAAAGAACGGCGGACTTCTTTCCGCCGGAGCAGATACGCTGAGAATCCGTAATCATGCAATTTATAACGACATACTTCCTGAAAACTACGGCAATAGCTTCGCCAATCCGACATATGCGGAATCTGAGCTTGGAAGTGAGTATGGCCCCCTGCTTTCGACCCTGTATTATGAGATGCGTTCTGTGATACCGTTCATATATGACAGTCAGGTAATAGAAGACGCTATGGAGCGTGTCCTCACGCGCTATGAGCTTTTCCTGGAGATATACGGTGTGTTTGAGACGGCGGATGAAGGTACGTTGCCGCCTGCATCTGAAATAAAACACAGGATGTATGATTATCTTTCAGATTACATCGAAGATGAGCTCGCATATGATACCCGCGAGAAGCTTATAAGTGACAGGAACCTTGCAGGAATTGTCATCAAAGATGCGGATTTTAAGGACATGAGTTTCCTGTATCGCTACGGCGAATATGTTTCGGATGATGAGACAGGACTTGCAGGACACCTTTCAGAGCTCCCTGAGGAAGAAATAGAAAAGCTGGCTGATACATATACGGAAGGGTATCGCATAGGCTTTAAGGCCGCAGGCAAACCGCTTGATAAAAAGCAGTTCTGCAGCGTTTATTATCACCTTGGGTTTGAGAGGATAATGAGAAAGGCGTATTCGAACTTCGCGGGCATGCATCTGAAAGTTGCTGCGCCGCGTGATATTCCTACTGTATTTCGCATGCTCAAATCGTTTCCCATCGGGATTACAGGTGCTGCGGCAAATCCTCAGTATCTTTACGACCACCGCGAAGATCTCGCGTTGTTCCTCGATGCGAGGATGGCGGGAAAACGCCTTGAGGCACTCGAAACAGTATATGATTCAATGCATGATGAGACGGTTACTTATGCAGGTCCGGCTGTTATGGAGACATTCGGAGAGAATCCTTTCTCACCGGTTTCAAAGAAGGCGAACATTCGTTACGACGCAGAGCAGCAGAAGACTGTAGCCGGTATGAACGTGAAAGCAATGCTCCTTTATAACGATGCGGTTGTTGCAAAAGAGCGCAGCTTTACGATAATTTCATTCCCGGTCCCTTCGATAGCTGACAGTAAGAAGCGTTACAATGAAATCTTTGATGCTGTCATTGAGATCAACACACTTGATTATCACAAGTATCAGAAGATTCAGGCTTGTATCATAGACGCTCTCAATGATTGTGAACGTGTCGAAATAAAGGGTATGAACGGCAGCAGGACAGACATGAATGTGGAATTGTTCCGCCTTACTGATCCGTCAAAACAAGCTATATTCGAGAACTGCGTCGCTGACGTTAATATTCCGGTCGGTGAAGTTTTCACATCACCGAGACTAAAGGGAACTAATGGCTTACTTCATGTAACAGGCGTATATCTTGAAGGACTGTATTTCAAGGATCTGTGGCTTAAGTTCGAAGATGGATGCACCGTTGATTACGGTTGCGGAAATTTCGAGGACCTTGCTGAAGGCAGAAAGTTCATTGAGGAGAATATCCTCTTCCATCACGAGAAACTGCCGATCGGAGAATTTGCCATAGGCACTAATACGACTGCCTATGCTTACGCCCGTAAGTACGGTTTCAACAGCCGCCTCACAACGCTCATCGGTGAGAAGACAGGACCGCATTTCGCGGTAGGTGATACATGCTACTCTTCGGATGAGGATAACAGTATTATTAATCCGGACGGAAAAGAAATCGTTGCAAAAGAAAATGAAATAAGCGCACTCAGGAAGACTGATCCCGACAAAGCATATTTCGGATGCCACACAGACATTACATTGCCGTATTCGGAGCTTGGGCTTGTCTGTGGAATAAGGAGCGACGGGAGCAGGGTCACGATCCTGGAGAACGGACGATTTGTACTGCGGGGGACAGAAGAACTAAATGTACCGCTCGATAAATGATATGGAATAAATGTTTTGACCTGAGCAAAGTTTATATGTACACTGTATGTAAATTGTGACAGAATTGTTACAGAATTTATTATCGGAGGCATGAAAGAAAAATGGCGACAGTCGGTATAGTAATGGGATCTGATTCGGACATGGGTGTCATGAGTAAAGCCGCGGATATTCTGGACGAGTTCGGGGTATCATATGAAATTCATATAATTTCTGCGCACAGAGAACCTGACGTTTTCTTCAAGTGGGCTTCGGAAGCTGAGTCAAGAGGCATAAAGGTAATCATTGCCGGCGCCGGAATGGCAGCGCATCTTCCCGGAATGTCAGCTGCATTGTTCCCATTGCCTGTTATAGGTATCCCGATGTATTCAAAGTCTCTGGGAGGAAATGACGCACTTTATTCTATACTCCAGATGCCAGGGGGAATACCGGTCGCGACAGTTGCAATAGACGGAGGAAAGAACGCGGGACTTCTTGCTGTGAAGATCCTGGCTGTTTCTGACCCGGCTCTTCTCTCTCACCTTAAGGAGTATTCGGAGAATATGAGGAAAGAGATCGAGAAAAAAGATCAGAAGCTTCAGGAAGTCGGACATAGTAATTACAATCAGTGACAATACAAAAGCCGCTGTATGATGCAAAACATACTGCGGCTTAAAGTGCGTTTATGGGACATCGTGTATTATTTCAGTTCAGAAAGGTGAGGACAGACTATGGATTACAAAACTGCCGGTGTTGATATCGAAGCAGGTTACAAATCAGTTGAATTGATGAAGGGCTTTGTGAAATCGACATTCCGCCCGGAAGTAATAGGCGGGATAGGCGGATTTTCGGGAGCCTTTTCCATGGAGAAGATAAAGGACATGGAGAAACCGGTCCTGCTCTCTGGCACCGATGGCGTGGGAACCAAGATCAAACTTGCATTTCTTATGGATAAACATGATACCGTAGGAATCGATTGTGTCGCGATGTGTGTGAACGATGTTGCATGTGCCGGCGGCGAGCCTTTGTTCTTCCTTGATTACATAGCATGCGGACGCAATTATCCGGAGAAGATCGCGGCAATAGTAAAGGGCGTGGCTGAGGGCTGCAGGATGGCAGACAGTGCGCTTCTCGGAGGCGAGACAGCTGAGCATCCAGGTCTTATGCCGGAGACTGAATATGATCTTGCAGGATTTTCAGTAGGCGTCGTGGATGAGAAAAATATGATCACCGGCAGGAATATCAAGCCGGGTGATGTGATTATAGGTGCAGCTTCAAGCGGCGTACATTCTAATGGATTTTCGCTTGTGAGAAGTGTATTCAATGTCAATGAAGAAAATCTGCAGCGCTATTATGAAGAACTCGGCGGGACACTCGGAGATGTTCTTCTAAGGCCCACGAAGATTTATGTCCATATGCTCAAAGAGATCCGCAGTGAGGGTGTTGTGCTCAAAGGCTGCAGTCATATAACAGGCGGCGGTTTCTATGAGAATATGCCGCGTATGCTCCCTGAGGGGACAGCACTTGAAATCAGAAAAGACAGTTATCCGATACCTCCGATCTTCTCACTTATTCAGAAGACAGGGAATATTGAAGAAGAAATGATGTATAACACATTCAATATGGGAATAGGAATGTGTATGGCAGTTGATCCTGTTGATGCAGACAGAACACTTGCAGCCATCAGGGCTTCAGGTGAAGATGGATATATTATCGGTCGCGTCACAGAAGGTGACAGGAAAGTGACTCTTATATGATAAAACTGGTAGTCTGTGTATCCGGCGGGGGAACGAACCTTCAGCATATAATAGACAGGATATCTGACGGGACGATACATGAAGCAGAGATAGTGCGTGTAATAGCTAACAATGCAGATGCATATGCTTTGGAGCGAGCGGTAAAAGCCGGAATAGATGCAGTGTGTGTTTCGCCGAAGAGTTTTGACGATAGAGGAAGCTTTAACCAGGCTCTGCTGAAGGCCGTAGATGAAGTGAAACCTGATCTCATAGTGCTGGCGGGATTTCTTGTGGCGATACCACCTGAAATGATTCGTAAGTACCCGGACAGGATCATCAACATACATCCTTCACTGATACCGTCGTTCTGCGGCGTCGGCTATTACGGTCTGCATGTACACGAGAAGGTATTGGATCGCGGAGTAAAGATTACCGGAGCCACTGTCCATTTTGTGGATGAAGGAATGGATTCAGGACCGATCATTCTTCAGAAGGCTGTCGAAGTAATGAACGGGGATACTCCGGAAGTTTTGCAGAAGAGAGTAATGGAACAGGCAGAATGGATAATTCTTCCCAGAGCCATAGAACTCATAGCTGAGGGAAAAGTCAGGGTCAGCGGACGAAGGACTGAGATCCTGGAGAGCCCTGACATGGAGGCATAATGAAAATACTGTTGATTGGCGGCGGCGGCCGGGAACACGCTATCGCGACTGCAATCGTAAAGAGCAGGAGATGTGATAAACTTTACTGCGCTCCGGGAAATGCCGGAATTGCAAGGATAGCAGACTGTGTTCCGATTGGAATCATGGAGTTCGACAGGCAGATAGATTTTGTGAAGAAGAACGACATTGATCTTGTGGTGTGCAGTCAGGATGATCCGCTGTGCGCCGGCCTGGTAGATGCACATGAGGCTGCGGGAATAAGAGTATTTGGAACAAGGAAGAACTCAGCAATAATAGAGGGTTCGAAAGCTTTTTCCAAAAATCTCATGAAGAAGTATGACATACCGACAGCAGCGTATGAGGTGTTCAGCGATCCTGACGAGGCCATAAGTTATCTTGAGACCAGGGCAAAGTTCCCGATCGTTCTTAAGGCCGATGGGCTTGCTCTTGGCAAGGGAGTCCTTATCTGCAATGACTTTGAAGAGGCAAAGGCCGGAGTCGTTCAGATCATGGAGGACAAAAAGTTCGGCAGTGCCGGCAATGAAATGGTAATAGAAGAATTCATGACCGGAAGAGAAGTATCCGTACTTGCATTCGTTGATGGCAGGAACATAAAACTTATGAGTTCAGCTCAGGATCATAAGAGGGCAGGAGACGGAGACACGGGACTTAACACCGGCGGCATGGGAACATTCTCGCCAAGCCCGTTCTACACTGATGAGATTGACAGGCAGTGCAGGGAACAGATATATCAGAAAACAGTCGACGCAATGGCGGCTGAGGGAAGACCATTCAAAGGTGTTCTGTATTTTGGTCTCATGATGACAAAAGACGGTCCTAAAGTGGTAGAATATAATACCAGATTCGGAGATCCTGAAGCACAGGTAGTGATCCCCAGAATGAAGACGGATATCGTCGATGTAATGGAAGCCGTGATTGACGGTAATCTTGACAAAATTGAACTTGAGTTCGAAAATAATGCGGCTGTATGTGTTGTACTTGCATCCGGCGGGTATCCGGTGCACTATGAGAAGGGAAAGGTCATCACGGGACTTGAGAGTTTTGACGGCAGAGAAGATTACTATTGTTTCCATGCCGGGACAAAGTTCGATGATGAAGGAAGGATCGTCACAAGCGGCGGTCGTGTTCTCGGTGTTACAGCGATAGGCAGTACGCTGAAGGAAGCAAGAGCAAACGCATATAAAGCTGTAGAGTGGGTCCATTTCGATAATGAATACATGCGTCATGATATCGGAAAAGCACTCGATGAAATCAGATGAGGAGAATAGACTTATGAAAATGAAAAACATAAGACAGTTCGCAGCAGGAGCAATTCTTGTCGGAGTATTGACTGTGGGTCTGGCATTTGCGCCGGTCACGACTTTTGCGGCGCAGGGCACAGCGACGAGCGACTGCAATGTCAGAGCAGAGGCGTCATCCACTTCCAACGCTGTAGGGTCGGTTAAGAGCGGTACAACTTTTGATGTCGGGGATTCGACTACAAATGATGCCGGAGAGACATGGTATGCCGTTACACTTTCAAGCGGGACGACAGGTTATATCCGTTCTGATCTGATGTCCACAGGAACGGCAGATACAACAACTACAGATACAACGGCAGACACGACTACAACAGATACGACAACTGATGCAACGGCGGATGCCACGGAGAATGCGGCAGAGGGTGATTCAGCCGCAACAGCAGCAGGAGCAGAGGCTGTTGAAGCTATCGGAGATGGCTACGCAGTAACGATGACTCCCACAAACGCAACTGTTTCAGGTGATGTAAATGTAAGGAGCGGTGCCGGAACTTCATACACCAAGATCGGTGAACTCAGCGCGGGAACTGCTCTTGTAGCAATAGGACAGGCAAAGGACAGCGCCGGAGATGTCTGGTATCAGTTCTATACTGTAGGACTTGAGCAGCAGATGACCGGCTTTATCCGTTATGACTATATAACTCTTGGCGATGCTGTTACCACGACAACGACAGATACGACGGATGAGGCGGCCAGCGAAGCTACTACCGAGACACCTGATTACGAAGCAGTTTATACTGCCGATGAAAGTGGAAATGATACATGGTATCTTTACAATAATGTAGCCGGCACACGCAAGAAGATCGATGACATTGACACAGCGATCTCAGCGGCTCAGGAACAGGCTACAACAGCTGAGGCACAGACAGGCAAGTATCGCAATGCAGCTATTTTACTTCTGGTTCTTCTCGCAGCGGCTGTAGCTGCAATAGTAGGACTTATCCTGAAGGTAAAGAGAACGCAGAACGAAAGCGGGGAAATCGATCTCATGCAGATCCGCCAGAAACAGGAAAGATCAAGGCAGAGGGCAGAGAAGCGCGGTGAACCTGACAGGAACGGCAGTCAGGACGGCGGGAGAGGCGCAAGACCTGCATCAGGCAGCAGACAGCCGTATCCGGCAGGTGGAGCATCTACGACATTAAGGAGTGGCAGTGCAAGACCGATGTCATCCGCAGATGCGCAGAGGCCGGTAAGACCTTCGCAGGATCCACAGGCAAGGAATGACAGACGTTATGCTGCTCCCAATGATATGAACTACCGCGAGACGAGAACACCCGGATTGCAACAGCCTGTGAGCAGACAGGATCGCTCTGACCCGAGAGCCCAGGAACAGCTTCGCACAAGAAGACCGGCGCAGAGTGAACAGTCTGTAAGAAGAGAGAGCGCTGCACCTGCTTCAAATTTCGCCAATATAAATGCACAGGAAGCCGAGGATGACGACGAGTTCGGATTCCTGAATATCGATTCAGATGATAAGAACTGAGGTCGATCTTATACCGTCTCATATATCTTGACACATAAGCGCCATCTGTTATACAATTCGTATAACAGATGGCGCTGCTGGTTAAGGAGGCGATTCTGATGATATTTGTGGAAATTGATTTCAGCAGTGACGAGGCGATCTATATGCAGTTGCGGGATCAGATCATTCTCGGGATAGCCACGTCAGAACTGAATGAGGGTGAGGTGCTGCCGTCAGTGCGGCAACTTGCGGATGATATCGGTATAAACATGCACACAGTGAACAAAACATATTCACTGCTGCGTCAGGAAGGATACATCAAGGTGGATCGCAGAAAAGGGGCAGTGATTGCGGTCGACCCTGATGTTTTGCGTGCTAAATCTGAAACAGAGAAGAACCTCAGGATAATACTTGCCTCTGCAATATGCCGTGGGGTTGACAGAGAAGATGTTCATTGCATGGTAGATAAGATATTCAATGATTATGGTACCGCAGGAGACAAGTAAGAACAGAAAAATAACGGGAAGGAAACCGACAGGACTCCGCATAATACGCTCCGTCATGGTGGTGGAAATGAAACCAAAGTATTCGGAAAGTGCAGAAAAAGCACTGAAACTTGCCGCGAATACGGCAAAGCAACTCAAACAGAATTACATAGGAACAGAGCATCTACTGGCAGGACTCGTGAGGGAACCTGACGGTGTTGCTTCGCGTATACTTGCTGAGAACGGACTAACAGAAGACAGACTGATGGAACTGATAAATCAGCTTAATATGTCAGGCGGACAGGTCGCAGTGCTCGACCGCAATGGTTATTCGCCGAGGTGCCGCAGTGTCCTTGATATGGCACAGACACAGGCGGCAAACTATCATTCAGAGACCATAGGTACGGAGCATCTCCTGCTGGCGCTTATACTCGAGGGCGAGAATGTAGCGGTAAAACTCCTGGAAACTGTGTCCATAAATCCTGCAAAAGTGTATTTTGAAGTCATAGCGGCGATAGGTGAAGATCCGTCAAAACACAGAAATGAT
>JAQWCI010000188.1 GCA_028706005.1 Lachnospiraceae bacterium | reverse complement strand
GGATCCGCAAGCGCTGCGCGCACTTTGCCTGTGTCATCTCTTTCTTTGAGCGCATTTACAGGGCAATGCGTGATGCACTGGCCGCAGAGTGCGCAGTCCGATTTGTCTATTTTTATATTTCCTTTGACATCGACTCTTGTGTATGAGCCTGTATTAGCCACATCCCAGATATTCATTCCCTGGATTTTATCGCACACCTGGATGCATCTCATGCACTTGACGCACTTTGCGTTATCCCTGACAAGAGGAAATACCGTGGACCATTTGTTGTTCGGGATATCAGTGTGAAATGGTATCCCGTTTATTCCGAGATCGGTGGCAATCTTCTGCAAAGTGCAGTTGCCACTCCTTATGCAGTAAGCGCAGTGACATTCATGCTGCGACATAATGAGCTCGACATTAATGCGCCTTGTCTCTCTCACTTTCGGGCTGTTGGTCGTTATGACCATACCTTCTTCGACAGTGTTGTTGCACGCGGTAACAAGCCTTTCATACCCCTCCACATCAACACAGCAAAGCCTGCATGCGCCTATTTCATTGAGATCTTTCTGAAAGCACAGTGTGGGGATCATTAGTCCATTCATGGCCGCGGCATCCAGAATACTTGTACCCTCCGGTACGGATATCGCCTTTTTATCTATAGTTAAGTTTACCATTGCTTAGTCCGCCCTCCCTTGAATACTCCATATCCAAAATGATCACATCTAAGACACCGCCTCGATTCCTGCATTGCTTCAACGTCGCACATACCTTCTTCTATCTGCTCAAAATCACATACTCTTTCGGCAGCATCTCTTTCCCTCAGATTAACTCTGCCACATGGAATTCTGTCATAAGTCAGAGGCTTCGGGATAACAACATCAGTTTCTATCTTGTGATCGAAGCCGAGATATTCATCAATATTTGCCGCTGCGACCTTGCCTGCAGCAATCGCCCTGATTGCTGTAGCGGGACCTGAAACGCAGTCTCCGCCCGCATACACACCGGGAATGTCTTTGATTCCGCTCCAGTTGAGTGCCTTGATCGCACCTCTCTTTACCGGAATTCCGTTTTTCTCGAAATTCTTGGATTCTATTCCCTGTCCAATGGCTACTATCACATAATCGCACGGGACCAGGAATTCTCCGTCAGGCGCATCATATGGCGCGGGGCGGCCTTTTGTGACAGCGCCTGTTATCTGTCTGCTGAGGCGCAGCGCCTTCACATTGCCTTTCTCATCTTTCTCTATTGCTACGGGAGCTGCCAGATCAAGGATCTCACAGCCTTCTTCAGCCGCGCCGTTCACTTCCTCGACCTGTGCGACCATATCGACTCTTCTGCGTCTGTAAGCGATCGTGACCTTGGAGGCATGAAGTCTCACCGCGCTGCGTGCCACGTCCATCGCCACATTTCCACCACCGATGACGACGACCTGTTTACCTGTAAAGTCAGGCATCTCATCATCGCCGATCTTGCGGAGCATCTCGACCGCGGAGATCACTCCCTTTGCATCCTCGCCGTCTATTCCGACTTTCTTGTCAGTATGAGCACCGATAGCAATATAAATTGCGTCAAATTTTTCTTTTAATTCCGAGAAGCCCGGTTTTACACCGACTACAGCTTCCGTCTTTACTGTTATGTCTCCTGCTGTGAGCATCGCTGATATCTCGCTGTCGAGCGCAGTCCTCGGAAGTCTGTAACTTGGTATACCATAGCGCAGCATACCGCCGAGCTGTTTTCTCTGTTCATAGATAGTGACACTGTGCCCCATCTGTGCCAGGTAAAAAGCAGCCGACAAACCTGACGGGCCTCCGCCGACTATCGCGACCTTTTTGCCGGTCGCCTTTGCCGGTGCCGGAACCGGAACTGTACCCGCATGATCGACCGCGTATCTCTTCAGACCCCTTATATTTATTGAACTGTCGATCATATTGCGGCGGCACCTCGCCTCGCACGGGTGCTCGCAGATAAGCGCACACGCAAGCGGCATGGGATTATCCTTTCGGATAAGCTTAACGGCATCAGCGTATTTTCCTTCCGCGACAAGTGCGACATAGCCAGGTATATCCACTCCCGCAGGACACTGAGCAACACAGGGAACAGGCTGGCTTATCTCGCTCATGCATCTTCCGGTCCTTACATGTTCCTCAAAGTCATCGCGATAACCCGCGAGAGCATTGAGCACCATGTTTGCGGCCTCATAGCCTATAGCACAGTCAGCCGAATAGTATATACTTCTGGCCGTTTTCTCAATAAGGTTAATCGTTTCATGTGTCGCATTTCCCTTCAGAACATCGTCTATAAGTGATTCCAACTGTCCAAGGCCTATTCTGCATGGGACGCACTTACCGCATGTCTGCGCATGACACAGCTTCAGAAAAGAAGCCGCCATATCCACAGGGCACAGTCCCGGAGGACTGGCAATAATGCGACGCTCCAGATCTTTGTACAGATCTTCTACCGTTGCCTGCGCTTTGTTCTTGGTGATAATACTCAGTCTGCTCATACCTTACCCTTTCTTATTGTTCTGACAATATGGGATGATTGGCATTTGTTTTGCCTGATGTTCTCCGATTATCTTCTCCATCCAGATCATGTCATACCAGCGGCCAAATTTATAACCGCAATTGTGGAACTGTCCCACCTGCACATACCCGAGATGCGCATGAAAACCGGCGCTGTTCCTGTTAAGGTATTCGTCTTCGACTGCAGGATAACCGATGCAGGCATAAAGATTGAGAATACCCATACACTTAAGTCTGTTCTCAAGTGCTTCATATATTAATCTTCCAAGACCGCACTTTTGGGCGCTGTGGTCAAGATAGACCGTCATCTCGCATGACCAGTCATATGCCGCACGCCCGACAAAAGCGCTGGCGTATGCATACCCTTCAATAACTCCACCCTTCTCAATGACGATATACGGGTACTTTCTCATCGTGCTCGTCATGCGCTCCTGAAACTCTGCAAGGGTCGGAACCGTATATTCAAAAGTTATTGCAGTATTTTCCACATAATACGCATAGATTTCAAGAATGCGCTCCGCATCACCTGGCGTCGCATCTCTGACAGTTATTGTGCCCATCGGTATACCTGCCTTTGTTTGATTGAAAATTTCATTTGCTACATGTGTCGTGCCTTGATTATACATTATTCTATTGTTCAAAAACAGTTCCTGCAGCCTTTGACGTCAACGTAATTGTTGTTTATAACAACGTCAACACAATTGCGGCTTATGGTTGACAATATCATGGCATGATGATAGTTTTGATAGCAACGCATTGCCAAAAACTGATACATAATTCAACGTCCCGGAGGAATATACACATGTCCGATTCAATAATTGATTCTCTTAAAAATAAAGTAATCGAAGGAAATCTTATAACAAAGGAAGAAGCAAAGGAGCTGCTCAGTGCACCAATTGACGAACTGTGTGCGGCAGCGAATGAAATCAGAGAACATTTTTGCGGTAACGGATTCGATCTTTGTTCCATCACTAATGCAAAATGTGGGAAATGTTCAGAGGATTGCAAGTTCTGTGCGCAGTCCGCACATTACGATACAGCGGTCACATATTATTCCCTGAAGAGCGGCGATGAAATGACTGAAGAGGCTGTACACAATGAGAATCAGGGAATACTCAGATTCTCTCTGGTCACATCAGGGCGCAGCCTTTCTCCCAAAGAGATCGACTCTGTATGTGACAGCATTCGCGAGATAAAAAGTAAATCCATGATCGAGATCTGCGTTTCAATCGGAATCACCGATGTCGATTCGTTCAGAAAACTCATTGATGCAGGTGCCACCCGTGTTCACTGCAATCTGGAGACATCGGCGCGGTTCTTCCCTTCAATTTGTTCTACTCATACCTACGAGGATAAGATCGGAACACTCAAGGCTGCAAGAGCTGCAGGCTTAAGCATTTGCAGCGGTGGCATAATGGGCATCGGCGAGACAGAAAACGACAGGATCGATATGGCATTCACACTAAGAGATCTCGGCGTAAAATCCGTTCCCGTCAATTTTCTCAGCCCTATAAAAGGCACACCGCTCGAGCACA
>JAQWCI010000187.1 GCA_028706005.1 Lachnospiraceae bacterium | reverse complement strand
TTCTCACGTGTCCAGAACGGCAAGAACTGGGAGTTCACCGAGTACATACTTCCGGGCGATGTGGATGACAATTTCAAGAATTCCAGCTATTCACAGACATACGATAAGTACAAGCCTGATCAGGACACTCATTTCCAGTTTCAGGATTATGGCACCGACACAAAACTCAGCGATGAATATGATTCCGTTGTAACAGCAACAGATATCAAGCTTCCATTCAAGCACACGAGCTCAGAACTCAAGTACAACGAGGACACACAGACATACGATTTCTATGATTACGGCTCAATCCACAAGGATGCCGACGATGGCGAAGTCCTGACGTTTAAGAATGTTTTGATTCAGGAATGCCCATTCCATCAGTATGATGATAATGGCTACCTGATCTACAACTGCATCAACACAGGATATCACGGCTACTACATCGCGAACGGCGAAGCCAAGGACGTCACTTGGGTCAAAACAAGTGACACAGATAACACTCGTTTTTATGATTCAGACGGCAACGAGATCAAGATCAATAACGGCAAAACATATGTAACTCTCGTACCAGATGACAGTTGGGATGAACTGACACTGGATTGATCTGAACAAACAATGAATGTTGAAGGCAGCGAACGTAGGTGAAATGCTTATGTCGGCTGCCTTTAAATTAATGCATGGAGGTAACAGTGGCTGACGATATAAAGAATATGAATAATAAAGAAGAACCCGGCAAAAAACCACGCAGGAAAACAAAGAAAAGCACTGTTGTTTTCTATATGATTCCGGTAATACTCATTGTTATCATTGCGTTTTTTGGAATCAAATTTCTGCAGGATTACAAAACGTACCAGGCTGCCAAAGATGAGTATTCAGCGCTGGATCAGTACATCAGTGAAACAGATGGAGATGACGGAACGGCAGATGACGGGGAAGCAACGACGGCAGGAACACAGACCGGGACTGATTCTGAAATCGGAACAGAAGGAAAAGACAACGATTATCCGCATCTGACCATCGATTATGATGAGCTTAAGAAGATTAATTCAGAATTCGTCGCTGTCATTTATGTGCCGGCTCTGGATCTTCGATATCCTGTAGCGCAGGCAGATGACAACAGCAAATACCTCAAGACGACTTTCGACGGATCATATAATCCGTCAGGATGCATATTCCTCGATTCTACTGCTGCGAATGATTTCACCGACATGAACACGTTCATTTTCGGACACAACATGAGAAATGAAACGATGTTCGGCAGCCTGAAACGCTTCTATCAGAAAGACGGGCTGACAGATTCTGACCCCTATGTGTACCTTTATACAAAAGATAAAGTATTCAAGTACAGGATATTCTCATACTATCTGGCCAAAGTGGGCAGCGCCTGCTACGACGATTTTGAGGGCGATGACGGATATGATGATTATGTCAAGGCCGCGCAGAACAATTCTATGTATGATACGGACGATGTGGATTTCACAGACAGACCAAGACTCCTGACATTGTCCACCTGTTCAGGCACAACACACACAGTCAGGTTCCTGGTGCACAGCGCTCTGGTCGAAGAGTTTGACCAGAAAGCGGAGCGGGACTCCAAATAGAAAGTCTGAAAAGATGCCGATCAGTCACAAAACAGTGGAATGATCAGTATAGAGAAAGTGAATTAAAATGTACAGAATCGCCATATGCGACAATGATGCCGCACAGCTAAGCAAGATTGCAACTTGTGTGCAGAGATACCTGCAAGACCGACGTGATATAAATGGTGTAATCGAGACATTTATATCATCGGCAGAGCTTGCTGAGCGCATCACGGAGCATGGCGTGATTCCATATGATGTTTTCCTTCTGGATATTCTTATGCCGGATGTCAATGGCATATCTCTGGGGCGCTGCATACGCGAGAAATCAAATGACGTACCGATCATCTATGTTTCATCCACGAAAGACTTCGCGTTTGAGGCCTATGGTGTCAATGCAATTCAATATCTCACAAAACCGCTTGATCCGGACAGACTTGCAGAAGTAATGGACCGTGTTTATGAAGCGCATTGCAATCGGCCAAAACATATAGTGGCCCTTAAGAGCATCGATGGTGTGATACAGATAGCAATGGAAGAAATAATGTATGTAGAGAACAGGGGCAGGATCGCCACTTATTCAGTCACGAACGGCGGTGGCACCAGGATAATCTGCCCGCACGCATCTGAGACTTTCGAACAGTCAGTCGGCGAAATAATGGACAGCAAAGATTTTGTTCAGCCGCACAAATCATATTTTGCCAATCTTAAGTATGTCAAAGTTTTCAAGAATGATTCACTGACAATGGATGATGACGCGGCGATTCCGATAAACCAGAAACGTCTGGCCGCAGTCCGCAAATCATATCTGTCATACATGTCGAGGCTGATGGGTGAGTGAACAGGAATTGACGTAAGCTATTGCCATGGCAGAGCAATTAAAATATGACAATCGGAATTTTCCAGTTCAATAGAATATCGCTCTTATTCCAGATGATTTTCCTGTATAAGTTCACACCGCACAGGTACGGCAGAAAGCTGACGATCTGTATTGCAGACGACACCGGACTCCCGATGAGCCACCACGGCGCAGGCCACGGATACGGTATGAACAGCATCAAATCATTCGCCGACAAGTACGGGGCCACCTTCACGTGGTCCACAGATAACCACATCTTCACATCAAAACTCCTGATTAAGATGTAGATTCTATTGCCCATTCCGGATTATTTTTGCCTTGTCTGGACAATATTTGTCATTTTACGAAAGACTACGAAACATATCAGCCGACCGGAATGGTCAACAAATCTGCAGCCAATTCATCAATATTTTGTCACTGAACCCCACAATTTGGCGATTTACTTAAAACACGAAAATACAAAATCGACACTGTTTTTGTCAAAATCAGCGAAAACGTTTACGGGGAAAGGTGTTATTATGCTATTGGAAAAACAGAAATACGGGACGATTCTGTAACGGTCTGATGGCGGACTGAATAATGCATTTAGAATCATTTCACAAGAGGGTAAGTGTATGACCGAAAAAGATTGCCGGAAACTTAACCGTAGCGATTTGATCGAGATAATCTCACAGCTACAGAAGGAAAAAACAAACCTTCATAACAGAATTGACATAATGCAGAAGGAACTTGATGTTACCCAAAGGGGAAAGGGAACAAAATGAAAAAGATTTCATGGAAACGGATAATTGCGATAACAGGAATTGTCGCGTTGTTATTCTCAAATCTGTCAGATGTTGTGACAGTCTTCGCAGATGATACGGTACAGGCTGCGGAGGCCGCTGCGACTGAGCAGGAGGCACAGGTCCAGGCTCAGCAGGAATCTGAACCGGTGCAGGTAACTCAGTCTCCTGCCGAACCGGCAGCGCAGGACGAGAACCAGGATAACAATCAGGATAACAATCGGGATGAAGCTGCATCAGGCGACGACACATCCGTAACAACAGACGGATCTGAGACCGCTGCTTCCAGTTCCTCTAATAAAGAAGAGGGATCTGAGACTGCTGCTTCGGGCACTTCCGGTAAAGAAGACGGAGCTGATGGAGCTTCTTCCACAGATGCAGCAACAGAGGCTTCCTCTGATGCTGCTGAAGAGGCATCTACAACTGAAGCCGCCGATACATCTGAGTCATCCGCATCCGACAAATCTGCGGTAGTGGAAAAGCCGGAAGAAGCTGCAACAGGAAAAACCATATTGACCGAAGTGGACAACACAGTATCGGTCAAAGGTACCTGCAAAGCAGGCGATGAGACAATAAAAGGACATGAAAGTTTTGCAATAGAAGTTTCTGGAACGACAAACCCCTCAAGTTTTGCTCCCTCTATAGATGGATATACTTTCACAGGTGAAGTTACATTAGATGACAATAAGGTAAGCAAGATCAGGAAAGAAACAAAAGAAGAGACAACGACGTCGGAGAGGACAGTCACAAATAATACCGAGTCAGAATCTGTTGACGCGGAAGCCGGCTCTGAAGACAATTCCGGTTCAGCGGATCAGAAGACAGAAACACCTGCAACTTTAGCAGCTCCCGAAAAT
>JAQWCI010000036.1 GCA_028706005.1 Lachnospiraceae bacterium | reverse complement strand
GTCGATGGACATCGAGTCTGTGACTGTGGACAATGTTGATGAATATGAGAGTGACAGCACGGCAGAAGGCAGCAGTGATAAGGAGGCAGAATGAGCGTAAGAACACGTTTTGCCGGTCTCAGGAAATTCATCCCAGGGACGCTCGAGGGAAAGCTTATACTGACATTCCTGCTCACATCAACGCTGATTTTCCTGGTCAATATTTTCCTCTTCATTAATATTAATAACGCGATAAACAGGATAGACAGAGTGTATTCATCGAATGTGCAGATAAGCGCGCTGTCTGATGCTCTTGATTCAGTCCAGAATGATCTGACAGCTTATCTCAACACGAAAAGCACTGAATCGCTGGGGAGTTTCTATGAATCAGAAGGCAAATATGATGATATAGCGGCATCGATGGATTTTGCCGGCAGCGGAGATGAGATAGAAGTTTCGTTTACAAATGTACTTGCGATTTCAGATAATTACCTGTCTGTATGCGAAGAGACACTGGCATCAAAGAGGGGCCGGAATATTCAGCGATACAGGGAGAATTATGATGATGCGACGGAGTTGTACGGGTACCTCCAGTCGTACATATACAGCCTTAATAATGCACAGCTGCGCAACAACTCGGCGAGCTATACGGCTCTGAGCCAGACGTTCCACACACTTGAGCTGATCAGTATGTTCGTTCTTATTGCAGTGACGCTGGCAAACCTCCTCATCACACTTATGACGACGCGCGCGACGACAGGACCTATGAAAGAACTGGTAGAAGAGGCGGGGGAGATAGGAGACGGAAACTTTGACGTGCCTGCTCTTGATGTCAGGACAGGTGACGAGATAGGCGTTGTGAGTGCAGCATTCAATGAGATGGTAGTGAGTATAAAAGGCTACATAGCCAAGATCCGCGAGTCCATGGAAAATGAGAGCAGGATGAAAGAAAATGAACTTCTGATGGATTCGCACCTCAAGGAGGCCGAACTCAAATACCTGCAGGCTCAGATCAATCCGCATTTTCTTTTCAACACGCTCAACGCCGGGGCACAGCTGTCGATGATGGAGGGCGCGGACAAAACATACCGCTACCTGCAGAACGTGGCCACATTCTTCCGCAACAAAACAAATCGTGAGAAGCAGGTCACGACACTGGCAGATGAGATATCACTTGTAGACAGCTATATCTATATCATAAATGTGAGATTTTCGGGATCTATAGTCTACGAGAAGAGAGTAGATGAGGATTACCTCAATGTTTCCTTCCCGAGCATGATATTGCAGCCAATAATCGAGAATGCGATCAATCACGGGGTCCGCGACATCACGTGGCTGGCAAGGATAGTGCTGTCGGTCTACAAGACAGGTGATTTTATCACCATCTCGGTGCGCGATAATGGACGCGGAATGACGCAGGAACAGATACAGAATGTTCTTGAAGGCAAAACACAGGTAAGAGCCAAAGGTGATGAAACAAACGGCGTCGGACTCGGCAACGTCGTCAGCCGCATGAAACTCTTTTACAAGTGCGACGACGTATTCGATATAACAAGCGCCGGCCAGGACAAAGGCACAGAAGTACTTCTGTATGTGCCAATGCCAATGTAAAATCGAAGCTTTTACAAATGTAAAATCAAAGATTTTACATAAGAGGTTGGAAGGGACTCCGACCTCTGGGCCTATTAATAGTATCAGGAGGCACAATGTACAGAATACTGCTTGCAGATGATGAGGGCATCGCGATAGATTCGCTGACATATATCATCGAGAAAACATATGGCGACAAGTGCGAGATAAGATCGGCCAGAACCGGCAGATCTGTCATTGAGATCGCCGAAAACTTCAGACCTGACATCGCTGTCATGGATATTCAGATGCCGGGGATCAACGGTATAGAGGCAATCCGTGAGATAAGGAAATTCAGTCCTACGACTGTATATATAGTTCTGACGGCTTACGATAAGTTCGACTACGCGAAAGAAGCTATTGATCTGGGTGTCCTTAATTATCTCTCAAAACCCATTGACAGGGACATTTTTGTCGATGCGATGAACGGGGCGATCTCCAGAATTGAATCTGAGAGAGCGAAGAGGAGCAAAGATCTGAGGGCATGGGAGAAACTTGAGACTGTCATACCTGTCATAGAAAGTGGTTTTGTATACTCGCTCCTTCTGCAGGAAAACTCAAGTGAAGAAACTGATAGATTCAGGAGTCTCCTCGACATAACAGAGAACAGCGGTTATGTCCTGCTTATAGAGTGCGGCGAAGAAAAAGAAGATAACGGGAGTTCATCAGGCCAGACTGCAAAAAGTGAAAGCCATATCGAAGAAAGCAGGGAAGGGTCAGATGATGATCTCGATAATCCAATCGGCACAGGGATCAGAATAAGAAAATACTATTCAAAGATCCGCGATATCCTCAAAGAGTATAATTCCAAGGCGATCATCGGGGATATAATGATGAACAAGATACCGGTCTTTGTCCCGCATGGGAGCGGGGAGCCTGACTATAATGAAAGAATAGAAATTATAGACAAGATCAGGATGATCGTGACGCAGCTCGAAGACAAAACAGGTGTCTGCTTCAGGATCGGAATCGGAAAAGTAAAACCGATGCCTGATATGAAAACATCATACCAGGAGGCACTGCGATCGCTGTTTGCCGGGGGCGGACCTGTATCACACGCTGATGATCTGCCTGTTGCCTGTGAATATGAGAAGGACTATCCGATAGATACGGAGAACCAGATATTTGATGGCATAAAACGCGGTGATGTCGATTCGACGGCGGATGCCGCTGACAGGTTTTTTATCTGGATGCAGGAGACGCAGGAGAACCATGAATCGAGCGTAAGACTAAAGGCACTCGAATTTGTTTTGTGGGCAGAACATATTGCGTACCAGGATGGAGGAATGGGACTTTATCGTTTCACAGACAGAGCGGATTACATGGACATTTCGCAGAGGCTCAGCCTCGATGAGCTGCATGACTGGTTCGTAAGGAGAATAAAAGAGGCCGCTGCAAAGATAGCAGACAAAACAAAGTCACGCGCAGATTCGCTCACAGACAGAGCCAAAGCCTACATTGACGGTCATTACCAGAATGACATTTCGCTAGATGATGTTTCGAGAGAGATGAACATAAGCCCGTATTATTTCAGCAAGCTCTTCAAGGAAGAGGCAGGTATAACATTTATAGAGTACCTGACGACGCTGCGCATGACAAAAGCCAAAGCGCTGCTCTCGGATCCGGCGATACCGGTGAAGGAAGTCGGTACAAAAGTGGGATATCAGGACCCGAATTATTTCAGCAGAATTTTCAAGCGGTATACAGGAAAGACCCCGACTGAGTTCAGGGGATAGATATAATCAGGAGGTGATAGTTTTGAAAGAAGGAATACTTGTCATTAATTATGGTTCGGATTATCAGGAGACCAGAGAAAAGAGCACGGATATGGTATACAGGGAGATCAGGGACAGATATCCGGATATGCCTTTGTATGAGTGCTTTACGAATAGAAGGATACTGAATCTGTCTGACGAAGAGAGGAAGGCCCGCAATTATCCGAATCTTGAGGAGACACTTGAAAAGATCGCAGGAGATGGCATAGAGCATCTTTATGTTTCAATGACATTGCTGGTACCTGTGCCGGAGTACTACAAGGCGCTCGAGACTATGAGAAAATATAAGGACAGGATCCCGTTCATACAGGTGACGCACCCTGCGATCTATGACCGCAGTGACAGCGCCAGAGTCGCGAAGGCACTTATTGATGCGGTGAAATTTGATCCTGAAAAGGCATATATTCTTCTGGCTCACGGGACGGCAGAGCTCGTAGACGACTGCTATGTAGACGTGACAAGAGAGATACACGCGGCCGGTTATAAACTTGTGTATGTCGCGCTCCTTAAGGGCTCGCCCACGCTTTCATCTGCAATCGGAAAACTTCAGGAATACCGTTACGATGATATCGTAACGATAGTACCTTTTATGGTCGGCGCCGGATACAGTGTCCGCAGCACGCTTGACGCAAACCAGAATCCCTTCCTCAGCAAGATTTCAAAGGCGGGATTCAGAACAAGGTCTGTATTCAAGGGCGTTGCCGAATATCATGAGTTCCGCGAGGTGTTATATGAGAAGCTCGCCGGAATAATGGCAGACGATACACTTGGCAGGATATAGTATTGGCTCAGTCGCGCACTACCTGCAGAATGTAGAACTTGAGGTAATAGCTCTCGTCAGAATTCCAGAGGATCGGGTGGTCGGGCGCCTGTGTGCGGAACTCCACCTGGCGCAGACGAACGTGAGCGTCATGCGCCGCCTCATCAATTGTTTTGGCGAATAGTTCCGGATCCATGAAGTGTGAGCATGAGCATGTGACGAGGAAACCGCCGTTCTTTACGAGTTTCATACCGCGGAGATTTATCTCACGGTAGCCGCGCGCGGCAGCTTTAATGGAATTGCGGGATTTTGTAAAAGCCGGCGGATCCAGTATGACGACATCGAATTCCGCACCCTTCCCTTCCATCGCGGGAAGATATTCAAAAACATCAGCACATTCGAATTTACATTTGTCTGAAAGACCGTTGAGGTCAGCATTGTGCTTCGCCTGCTCTATGGCAGGATCTGACGAATCTACAGCTGTGACGAGAGATGCTCCGGCCGCGGCGGCGTTAAGTGCAAATGATCCCTGATTGGTAAAACAATCGAGTACTGTCGCATTTTTGCAGAGCCGTCTGATAGCGGCTCTGTTGTCTTTCTGATCGAGAAAATAGCCTGTCTTCTGGCCGTTTTCGACATCGATCAAATACTTGATCCCGTTCTCAGTGATTTCCACTTTAGTGTCGAAAGGTTCTGAGAGAAATCCCTTTGTCCGCTCAAGACCTTCTTTCTCACGGACCTTTGCGTCGCTCCTCTCGAATATTCCACGCACATGGATCCCATCGTCTGACAGCACTTTGCAGAGTGCTTCAAGAATTACGCCCTTTAGTCTGTCTGTTCCCAGACACAGCGATTCGATGACGAGAATGTCATTGTATTTATCGATCGTAATCCCGGGGAGAAAATCGGCCTCGCCGAATATAACACGGCATGAAGAGGTGTCTATGACCTTTTTGCGGTATTCCCAGGCATCTTTTACGCGTGAGGCGAGCAGTGCGTAACTGACAGGCTCATTCTCGCGCTTTGAGAGCATCCTGATCCTGATGGTCGAGCTCAGACTGATGACGCCGTATCCGAGGAAGAACTTATCAAAATCTCTGACACTGATGATGTCACCATTTTCGAATTCCCCCGTTACATTTTCTATTTCATTGTCATATATCCAGAGACCGCCTGCTTTGAAGAACCGGCCTTCCTTTTTCTTTATGTAAGCTGTAGCATCTGCGGCAAGATTACTGCAGTCAGCAAGATCATAGTCCATTTTCAATGTTGCCATATTCTTTCACCTTTTCCTCTTATGCCTTCTGGTTAAAACTTGTCAATTTATATTATCACAAGCCACATCTGTTGAAATTACGGTCTTTCTAAACTGTATAAATCGGTTTAGAATACTATTAGGAGTTCACCTTATGTCAACAGCGGCATATACTGGAAAACATGATACTACAAACAGAGGTAAAGATGGCAGAAAAGATGACGGACGCCGGCATCTGAGATTCAGAGCGGGCTTCCGGACCATGCTTTTTCTGTGGGCAGTTTCTGCAGTTCTCAATATCGTGGCCTGGAACAGCACGGAATTTTGCGATTGGTATCAGGCTGCTGTTTTTCCATTGTGGGTAAATTCGCTCGGAAGGCTGAACGGGCTTGTATCGTTTTCAGTGGGTGAAGTCATGATCACCATCGGCGTCATATGGATCGCCGCCGGTCTTGTGATCCTTGTAATCGCGCTCGTGCTCTTTGCCTTGAGAAGGATAAGGCGCGCGGAAAGCAGCATCGTGCAGAAGGCCGGCAGCAGGTTCCTGCGCTTTGCAACTTGTTTTGGCAGAGTAACGGCGGTCGTTATAACGTATGTTATGCTTGTCATGACCCTTAATTGTTTTGTCGTGTACCATGCGACGGGACTGCCCGCACCGGACCTTACAGAGAGCGAGGCACAGACAAGGTACAGCACACAGGCGCTCGGTGACCTGCGCGATTTTCTTGTGAGCGAAGCGAATATGTATGCGGAGATCGTCGACCGCGATGATGACGGCGAGGTAGTCATCAGTGAGGAGCCCAAACAGGAGGCTGTTGATTGCATGCTGGGCCTGTCGGAATCATCTGATGAATACAGTTGTCTCAAGGGCTATTATCCTGAGCCAAAGGGCATGTATTATTCACATCTTATGAGTCAGTCGTATATGCAGGGGTATTATTTCCCGTTTTCGATGGAAGCCAATTACAATACGGACATGACAGTGATGCGCGTGCCATTCACACTCTGCCATGAACTTGGGCACCTCAAGGGATACATGAAGGAAGATGACTGCAACATGCTGGGCTTTCTTGCCTGTCTCGAAAGCGATGACCCTGCTTTCGTGTACAGCGGTTATCTCGGCGTGCTTACATATGTCAACAATGCGTGGTTTAAGGCGATAGGGAACGACACAAATACGTATTTGTCACACCCGCTCATTTCGGAACAGGTAAGTTTTGACGATGAATTCCTTCGGGAAGACATCTGGGCAAAGGTCGAAGACAGCGCGGTCGTTGACACTGAAACTGTACACAAAACAAATGTAGTTCTGTCAGATGCATCCATGAAAGCGAACGGGATCAAGGCCGGAAGAGACAGCTACGACCTCGTGGTATCGCAGCTCCTCGACTGGTGGGCGGAGACAGGCAGCAGATTGAATTAGAAGAGGATTATATGATTGACGTAATTATTGATACACTCATTGACGCGGTGAAACTCATACCGTTTCTTTTTATCACCTACCTGATCATGGAATTCCTGGAGAGCAGGACCGGGGACAAAACACAAAATGTCGTAAGGAAAGCCGGATGGCTCGGACCCTTGTGGGGCGGAGTCCTGGGGATGTTCCCGCAATGCGGCTTCTCGGCGGCGGCTTCGAATTTTTACGCGGGCCGCGTGATTTCGGTGGGCACGCTTCTTGCAGTCTATCTTTCCACATCGGATGAAATGCTACCGATAATGATCTCTGAGCAGGCTCCTGTGGCGACAATGATCAAGATAATGCTGACGAAAGTCGTTATAGCTGTTGCTGCGGGATTTATAGTGGATGCCGCGATGCACATGTCAAAGAGCAGGACAACTGGTCAGGCTGACAGTGATGAAGGACTGGAGATAGAAAGGCTTTGCCGCAAGGAGAAATGCCACTGTGACGATGAGGGCGGCAGTATATGGAAGTCTGCGCTGAAACATACAGTCAACATACTGATATTTGTTATCATCATTACGTTTGTACTCAACTGTGCCTTCCATTATGTCGGAAGTGAGAGACTTGAATCACTGTTTTCCAATGTCCCTGTTGTTGGAGAAATGATTGCAGCACTTATAGGTCTTATTCCGAACTGCGGCGCATCCGTGCTCCTGACACAGCTGTATTTAAGGGGTGTAATGAGTGCGAGCCAACTGATAGCGGGACTCCTTGTCGGAGCCGGAGTGGGGCTGCTGGTCCTTTTCAGAGTGAATCCGGACACAAAGGAGAATGTCAGAATCACAGCTCTATTGTATGTTATCGGTGTCCTTGGAGGTGTAGTGGTATCAGCACTTGGAATGGTGTTCTGATCAATAATAACGCTCCGTCATGGAGGGAAAAATGTCACGCGTAAAAACAGCAAGGGGAGACCTCAGGAGAAGCGACACAGGGCGCGGCTCAGAGACGATAAGCTCTCTGATCGAGAGTTCAGATGTCCTGAACAAACCGCAGGAAGCTATCAGGTTCGATACTAATGAAATACGGCTTCCGGTGAGGCCTCATTGGCACTATTACATGGAGATCGTCTATGTGCTCGAGGGCAGCATACGTATAGAGAGCAATGGAGAATCAGAGCTGCTCGGGCCTGGAGATTTCTATATGGTGCGTCCGGAGATAGTGCATGCTTTCTTTTCAGATGAAGGGAAACGGGCTGTCATGGAGGTGCTGAAGTTCGATGTGAGCCGACTTCGCTCAGGCAGCAGTTATGTGCCGAAGATGGATGTTGTCCTGCGCAATGCGGGGAATATTCAGCATGCCCCGATGTTATTCAGGAGCGAAAAGATCAGTAAATATTCCATAGGCAAGTCAATGATCAGGATCCGCGAAGAACTTGAGCATAAAGAGTATGGATATGATCTGATGGTGGAGAGCCGCATAGCAATGATAATGGTGGATATCCTCAGGATATGGAGACAGGAAGGATATAGTCTCGATGCTGCGATAACGGAGGATACCGAGGGTATATCGATCCACAACATCACAGCATACATCGACGAGCATGCGGGCGATGATCTGCGCGTTGAGAAACTGTCTGAACT
Organism: Lachnospiraceae bacterium; assembly: GCA_028706005.1. GTDB lineage: Bacteria > Bacillota > Clostridia > Lachnospirales > Lachnospiraceae > CAG-791. Next base: position 8,688 of record JAQWCI010000036.1, on the reverse strand, counting down.
GTGCAGTATGAGCTACTCTTATTTTGCACGAAGTTTTCACAGCCTTTACGGACGTTCATGCAAAGAGTATATAGAGCATATACGTGTCACAAAAGCTGAGGACTTACTCCTGTTTACGGATTGCGACTTAAGCTATATTTCGCAGGAGACGGGTTTTGCCGACAGCAGCCATCTCATCAAGACATTCAGAAGGCTCAGGGGCATCACGCCAAAACAATATAAGACCCGCAACTCAAAGGTCACTATGGTATAATGCAGTGAGATTATGGAGCTAAATAAAACTCCGGTATGGAGGCAAAATGAAACTTATCAGCGCGATAGTGCCTTGCTATAACGAAGAGGAAAATGTCAGCTATTTCTATGACGAGTTCATAAAGAACAAAAGTTTTTTTGATGCGAATGATCTGGCTTATGAGCTGATATATGTAGATGATGGATCAAGTGATGCCACGGCATCAGAAGTTAAAAAGGTCATCGGGAAAGACAGCAATGTGCATCTTATCTCTTTGTCACGCAATTTTGGCAAGGAGTCATCAATGTATGCTGGAATGCAGATGGCAAAGGGCGATTACGTCGTAATAATGGACAGTGATCTTCAGGATCCGCCGTCGCTCCTTCCGGAGCTGTATGGATATCTTCAGGAAGGCTATGACGTCGCTGCGACAAGAAGGACAACACGCAATGGGGAACCGCCGGTGCGCTCTTTCTTTGCGAGAGCGTTCTACCATATCATCAACAAATGGTCGCAGACAGAGATCGTTGACGGAGCAAGGGATTATCGTCTTATGACACGTCAGGTAGTGGATGCTGTACTGTCGATGTCGGAGTATTGCCGTTTTTCAAAGGGTATTTTCAGCTGGGTAGGATTCAGGACAAAATGGGTGGAGTATGAGAATATCGAGCGCGTTAAGGGCACGACCAAGTGGAATTTCTGGAGCCTTTTCACATACGCGATGGATGGAATAGTCGGGTTTTCAACTGCGCCGCTCAAGATAGCGTCAATTACAGGATCGGTATTCTGCCTTATCTCGGTCATTATGATAATATTCACGATAGTAAGGAAGCTGGCATTCGGAGATCCGACGAGCGGCTGGCCGTCCCTGGTATGTATTATTTTCCTTGTGAGCGGAGTGCAGATGCTCTGCCTTGGCGCTGTCGGTCAGTATCTTGAGAAAACATATCTTGAGGTCAAGCATCGTCCTATATATATTATCAAAGAAAAAATGTGATTATGAAGCAATCAAAAGCAGGTTCAATAAAAAGAATACTGACATTGCAGATGAGCATGATCGGTCTGTTCATTCACACGGGACTTTATGCCCTTATCTGGTTCAATGATTATTATCCTCTGGTGCGGCTTAAGCTTAAGTTTTATATCAACGGTCATATCCTGATCATGTTGATATATTTCCTGCTGCTGCTGTTTATCACCAGGGTATATGAAGGCAATAAAGTGGGCTTCCTCAAGCCCTTTGATGTTATTCTGTCGCAGGTCTTTTCTTTGTTCATCGTAAATGTGATCTCGTATTTTCAGATTTCGCTGATGCGCAACTGGATGGTCTCACAGGGACCTATGTGGCGTCTTCTGCTGATTCAGATCGCGTTCTCCATAGCCTGGGTATATCTTAGCGACTACGTCTACAGAAAAGTATTCCCGCCGCGTGAAATGATCCTGGTGTATGGCAGGCGCCCCATAGAGGATATCATGGCTAAATTCGGCAGCAGACCGGACAGGTACAGGATATCTGAGTGTGTGAATATATCAGAGGGACATGAGAATGTAATCCGGAAGATTTCGGGTTTTGACACAGTTGTGCTGTGGGATATTCCGACAATGGATCGCAATGAGCTGATCAAGTATTGCTATGGTCACATGATCCGTATGTATGTGATGCCCAAGATCCCGGATGTTCTTATGCGTGGTTCAGTGCAGATCCACCTGTCAGATACATCGCTCTACATGACGAGAGAATACGCGTTGAGTTTCGGTCAGCGTTTCATTAAGCGTGCGATCGATCTTGTTTGCGGCATTCTGCTGCTTATCATCACCTCGCCGATCTTCCTTATAACAGCTATATTGATCAAAACATATGATCACGGACCTGTATTCTATAAGCAGACACGATGCACGATAGACATGAAGGAATTTTCAATCATAAAGTTCCGCTCGATGAGAGTCGATGCGGAGAAAGACGGAGTGGCGCGCCTTGCAAGGAAGGATGATGACAGGATAACTCCTGTCGGAAAGTTTATTAGAAAGTGCCGGATAGATGAGCTTCCGCAGCTGATAAATGTCATAAGAGGTGATATGAGCTTTATCGGCCCGAGACCGGAACGCCCTGAGATAATAAACGAGTACATCGAGGATATGCCGGAGTTCGCCTACCGCACAAGAGTTAAGGCGGGACTCGCAGGATATGCGCAGGTCTACGGCAAATACAATACGATGCCTTATGATAAACTCAAGCTGGATCTCACCTATATTCAGAATTATTCCGTCGGACTTGATATAAAGCTCATGCTTTTGACGCTGAAGATCCTTGTAAAACCGGAAAGCACCGAAGGAGTTGACAAGACACAGGTGACTGCAATGAAGGAAGAGCAGCATGATGATAAGCAGTAGATCGGGGCATGGAGCAGATGATGAAACACGGTGATGAAGAAATGAACAAAAGATCAGCTTATCTTCGGACGATGAGAAAACTCTGGATCGTACCGGCGGCAGCAGTTGCCTGTGCGGTCTTGTTCTTCCTTGTGTATTTTCTTGTGACAGTAGTTTTCCGGGGCGCCCGTGAGTATGAATATGTTACAAAGCTCTATGTCGAGTACGCGATGAATGAGGACACTCAGACGGCTTATGATTATTACAACGGCTGGACGTGGAACGATCTCATTGTTTCTAACCCTGACATCTCGGATACAATCGTAGCGCAGCTTCCTGAAGGCACTGATCTGTCTACAGTGAGCGACGAGGCAAATGTTCAGATCCTTTCGGATATAAGGGTAATGACTGTAACAGTGACTGACAAGGACCCGGACCGCGCGATGGCAATAGGTGATGCGGTGAGTGCAGGCCTCGTGCATTTTGGCGGAACGGCAAAGGAATTTGATGAGATAAGAGTCATGTCAACGACAGAGCCAGCTGTAGTGACGTATTCGAACCGCACGAAGAACGCAATACTGCTGGGCTTCATAATCGGAGCACTGGCGGGAATATTTGCTATAGTGATTAGCAGCACGCTTGACGACGCACTATATATTCCGGAGGATGCAGGCAGGCGTTACGGGATACCGTGCCTCGGGGCAACTGCTTCAAAAGGAGCAGCTCTTCCGGCAAAGCTCGACTCGGAGCTCAGGGCTGATGTTTCATGGCTGATGAAGGATGCCGGTAAATGTGCAGTGACTTATGCCGGAACCGGCAAAGAAACTGCTGAGAGCGTGGCAAGACGCCTTGCGGAAGCCTGCGCAAAAGAGGGAGAAGCGGCGGGAATATGTTTTGACGTGGTGCCAGGTGACAGCTACGATGCACTGCGCGCAGCGGACAAGATCGTGATGGTGCTCCCTTATGGCAGGAAGAACGGGACAGAGGCTGACCGTGTCCTCGGGGTAATGCGGCAGCAGGGGTGCGGCGCAGACGCAACAGTCATAGCTGATGCGGATGTGAGGTTCCTTAAGTATTATTACAGGATGAAGTAAGGAACAGGAATAACAGATGAGAATACAGATTCTGGTGGCGGCGGTTCAGGAAAACGTGATCATGCTGGCCGAACATATGAATATTTCGACTGATGCGATCATCTGCAATCAGTGCCACGAATTCTCATATCAGGAGTTCGAGCACTGCGGACATAAGATACGTGCTTATGCATTCGATGAACGCGGGGTCGGCCTCAACAGGAACAATGCCCTGATGCGCACAGATGCGGATCTTTGTGCTTTTGCGGATGAAGATATTGTCTACGATGATGATTATGAAGAGAAGATAATACGCGAGTTTGAGCGCAATCCGAAAGCTGACATTCTTATGTTCAATGTGATGGCGACCGAGAACAGGAGAACATACGAGAATATAAGGCACAAGAGAGTCCGCTGGTATAATTACGGGCGCTATCCGACATACAGCATGTGTGCCAGGGTGGAGAGCCTCAGGAAGGCAAATGTGAGTTTCTCCCTTCTCTTCGGCGGCGGAGCAAAGTACAGCAACGGAGAGGATACTTTGTTCCTGCATGACTGTCTGGAAAAGGGGCTCAGGATATATGCCGTACCGGTCGGAATAGGACACGAGAAAAAGCGCAGCGAAGCTGAAGAATCAACATGGTTCAAAGGATACAACGAGAAATTTTTCTACGACCGCGGCGTGCTATATCACTATCTGTACGGAGCGTTGGCAGGATTGATGTCCGTACTTTTTATTGCCAGAAAGAAAAAGAAAATGTGCAATTCTGTCCCGGCCACGCAGGCGCTCAGCCTTATGCGCAAGGGAATAAAGGAAGGATAAGGACAGCAGCGGATGATCCTTTACATAGCTGTCACGATACTGGTGCTGGCGCTCAGTCTGTGGGTGCGCCCGCGTACAGCCGTCAAAACAAACAGCGTGATTTACAGCAGCGCACTTTCAAGGCAGGACGCATTATCGCGTATCTGCCTTTGTGCGATTTTTGCCACGCTTTTTATTCCGGAAGCGCTTCGCGTCAATACCGGCAATGATTACGCCAAATATGTGGATTTTATGCACAATATAGGCATCAGTGCCTATGACTACGTAGCGACAGAATTCGGGTTCAACGCACTGGTAAAGCTGATATATTCTGCTTCGGGATTTGAGAATTATCTGCTCGTCTTCGCGGTATTTGCGGCTCTGACTGCAGGTCTCTTCCTGCTGGCAATGAGGCAGCAGGCCGACAATTTTACATTCACGTTTTTCCTTTTCATGATGTTCGGCTATTATTTCCAGAGCTATAACACAGTTCGTTATTATTTTGCACTGGCGTTGACTGTTGTTTCGATAAAGTACCTTCTGGATCGCCGGTACGGTTATTTTGTGTTACTGATCCTGCTCGCAGCAACATTCCACAAATCAGTGCTGATAGTGCTTGTCCTGTACCCTCTTGCACTTGTTCCCTGGAAGAAGATCCATGTCGCGGCGGCGTATACGCTTGGCCTGGCGGTGCTTCTTACAAAAGATTTCTGGATGAAGGTCGTCGTAAAACTGTACCCTTCTTATGAGGGCACACAATTCCTCTCAGGTGGTTACAGCGCGATAAGCTGGACAAACATCGCAAGGTGCTGCGCGGTCATTATCCTGGCAATATATGTCTGGAGAAGAAGAGCAAAGGCAGGACTGCCGACGATAGCAGGAGGCGGTGTGCGCGGACGGTTTTATTTGTTTTGCAATATTGAGGCGCTGGGAATTTATATTTTCTGTTCGTTTATCCCTTTTATTTCCAGGATAGGCTATTATTTAACTGTGACGCAGATATTCTTCATTCCGGCGCTCCTGGGGTGTATGCCTGATTCTACTAAGAAGGAACGGAGAGAGAAGAAGATCATTACGGGACTTGTCATATTGGCTGCAGTGATCTATTTCATAGCACTGCTCAGAAAGATGCCTGATGACACCATAAAAATACTGCCGTACAAGAGCTTTTTGTTCAGTGACATGCCGGCAATATGGTCGGATGTAAACAGATGAAAAATGAACCTTTTTTTACAATAATAATAGTCAGCTTCAATTCAGGCGCGAAACTGAGAAATACGCTTCGAGGCGTACTTGACCAGACTTTTAGAGATTTCGAGGTAATCATCAAGGACGCGGTTTCCTCTGATATGTCGATGAGCGATCTGCCTGCTGATCCAAGGATCAGCATAATAAGCTCAAAGGATCGCGGCATTTATGATGGCATGAACATAGCTGTGAGAAATGCTGTCGGCAGGTATGTCATTTTTCTCAACTGCGGCGATGGGTTTGAAGGCGCCGGGGTCCTCGAAAATGTGCACAGAGAGATTTTGTCAGGCGAAAGTGCTGGTCAGAATGAAGGATATGAAGGACCGTACATCTTTTACGGGGATATCCTTGAGCGTATAACAGGTCAGGTAGTAAAAGCCAACCCTGTGATGGACGACTTCGCATGTTACCGCAACCTGCCTTGTCATCAGGCATGCTTTTACAGCAGGGAGCTTTTTGAAAAACGGGGATTTGATCTGGATCTGAAGGTCAGGGCGGATTATGAACATTTTCTCTACTGCAAATACCGCCTTGGGGCAAGACCTGTGTACCTTGGCTTTACAGTTGCTGATTATGAAGGTGGTGGTTTTTCTGAGACTGAGGAGAACCGCAGAATCTCTGCGAAAGAACATAGGCTTGTGACGGAGCTTTATCTGCCATTGCGCAGCAGGATTTGCTTTGAATCATATATGATCCTGACTTTGCAGCCGCTGCGTGAGAAGCTCTCTCATGGAAAACATACGGCAGCCATATATGACAGGATAAAGAACAGTATTTACAACAGGAAGAAATAATGAGAGTTTTGTGGCTGTGTAACATCATGCTTCCGGCTTTTGCCGAATCAGAGGGACTCCCATACAGCAACCGCGAAGGTTGGCTGTCGGGCAGCTTTGACAGGATACTCCTCGAGAATGCAAATGGAGGGGCGAGGCAGCGTGATGGGTTTTTGAATATTGATCTGGGTGTATGTTTTCCGGTGCCTGAGGCGATAAAGGATTGCCACAAGGTGCTCGAAGGCGTGGATTTCTATGGCTTCAGGGAGAATCTTGATCATCCTGAGATATATGACCACACACTTGAAACACGTTTTGCCGAAGTCCTCGAAGACTTCAGACCGGATATAGTTCATATTTTCGGATCGGAATTTCCACACGCGCTTGCAATGGTGCGCGCTTTCAGAAATCCGACACACACGCTTGTAGGGATACAGGGATTATGCTGCAGTATTGCTGATTCATACATGGCAGATCTGCCGTACAAAGTGCAGAGGAGAGCGACATTCAGAGATCGTCTTCGCGGGGATTCTCTCAGAGAACAGCAACACAAATTCAGGGTGCGAGCGCGCATGGAAGCACAGACGATCCAGCACACGGCACATATTACAGGACGCACGGAATTTGACAGACGTGTGACCGGGGATATTAATCCTGATGCCAGGTATCATGTGATGAACGAGACCATGAGGAGCAACTTCTATACAGGCACATGGGATCCGGATAAGGTCGAACAGCACAGCATTTTTATCAGTCAGGGTGATTACCCGCTCAAGGGATTTCATTTTATGCTGCAGGCTATGCCTGCGATAATCGAGAAATTCCCGGATGCAAAACTCTATGTGGCCGGCACATCAATCATAGGAAATGTCGGTGGAGTAAAGGCAGCGGCGAGAAAGTACCCGATGCCGCTGTGGATAACGTCATATGGAAAATATCTCAGACAGCTCATCCATGACAATGATCTGAAAGGTCATGTGATAATGCTCGGGAAACTGAGCGCAGACGAGATGAAAGAGAGATATTTGAAGTCGAATGTTTTTGTATGTCCTTCAATAATGGAGAATTCGCCGAATGCCCTCTGCGAGGCGATGCTGCTGGGACTTCCGTGTGTGGCGGCAAAGGTAGGCGGAGTTCCTGATCTTTTATCGGACGGCGAAGATGGCATCCTCTTTCCGGGAGGCAAAACAGATGAGCTCGCGGAAGGTGTTATAACTGTCATGTATGACAGTAATCTTTCATCTGTACTTGGATCGCACGCAAAAAGAACAGCTATGGTCACACATAACCCTGACACGAACTTTAAGAGATTGCTCGAGATATACAGATCAATGATGTCATAGAGGAGAAAAATGCCGGTCAGATTTACGTTTGTTTCGAACTACATAAATCACCATCAGATCCCGTTTTGCGAAGCTATGTGCCGGAACACTGACATTGATTTTGTCTTTCTTGAGACGGAACATATGGAGCGAGAACGTCTTGATATGGGATGGGAGGACGTATCGTCCAGACTCCCTTATGTGAGGCGCCTCTATGATGACGAAGAAGCCGGTATCAGCCTTGTTATGGATTCCGACATGGTCATGATGGGCTGGACTGAGCGCAGCGATCTTGCAAAGATGAGGCTGGAATCAGGTAAGCCGATGGTGAGGGTCAGCGAGAGAATTTATAAGGAAGGCCAGTGGAAAGCCATATCGCCCCGCGGTCTCATGTCAAAATACAACGAACATACAAAGTGGCACAACGCTCCCTGTTGGATGCTCTGCGCCGGGGCTTATGTCGCATCTGATTTTGCACTAATTCACGCTTATACCGGAAAAATGTTCAAGTGGGGATACTTCCCGGAACTTAGAAGCTACACTGAAGATAAGATGGCAGAGCTCAAGGCCGGCAGCCCTGTGCGCCTTCTTTATGCCGGTCGTTTTGTTCCGGGGTACAAGCACCCTGAATTCGCAGTCGCACTGGCAAAACATCTTAAGTCGGAGGGTGTTCCTTTCAGACTTGATATCATCGGTTCAGGCGAAATGAAAGACGAAATAGAACGGGAAATACACGATGGCGGACTGGAAAAAGAAGTCGTAATGCACGGCTTCCTGCCGCCGGAAGAGGTGCGTAGCTTCATGGAGAGGGCACATGTTTTTCTTTTCCCCAGCAACCATCGGGAGGGGTGGGGCGCCGGGCTGGATG
>JAQWCI010000186.1 GCA_028706005.1 Lachnospiraceae bacterium | reverse complement strand
GAGGTGAAGCCGGGCACGGAGTTCAGGGACCTTCCAGAAGGCTGGACCTGCCCTGACTGCGGCGAACCTGCAGAGAATTTCATTGAAATTACAGTTTGATAAGGAGGCTGACTATGTATACCAGCAGAAAAATTAATGATGATCTGTACTGGGTCGGTGCCAATGATCACAGACTGGCCCTGTTTGAAAATATACATCCTATATACCATGGAGTTTCTTATAATTCGTATCTGCTCCTTGATAAGAAAACAGTGCTCTTCGATACAGTGGACTGGTCGGGAGCAAGACAGCTTCTGGAAAATATTAAAGAACTGCTCGGAGACAGGAAACTTGATTACCTTGTGATCAATCATATGGAGCCTGATCATGCGGCTTCAATTGAAGAGATCATGCTCAGATGGCCGGATGTCAAAGTTATTACAACACCGAAGGCAGTGCAGATGATGCACCAGTTCAGCTTCCCGGTAAATGACAATCTGGAAACTGTGAAGGAAGGCGACACAAGGTGTTTTGGTAAACATACTGTGACCTTTATATATGCGCCAATGGTTCACTGGCCGGAAGCTATGGTGACGTTCGATACTACGGATGGAATCCTGTTCTCAGCAGATGCATTCGGCTCATTTCGTGCACTCGATGGAAAACTCTTTGCAGAGGAATTTGATTTTGACAGAGAGTGGCTTGACGACGCGCGCAGATATTACACAAATATTGTCGGTAAATATGGACCTCACGTTCAGACACTCCTTGCGAAGGCAGCGACAGTAGAGATAAAGATGATCTGCCCGCTGCATGGACCGGTGTGGAGAAAAGACCTCGGTTACATACTTGACAAATACCAGCACTGGTCGACATATGAACCTGAAGAAAAGGGAATTATGATTGTTTATGCGTCAATGTACGGCAACACAGAAAATGCGGCCGAGGTACTGGCGGGGAAACTCGCGGAGCGTGGCGTCACTGATACGAGGCTGTATGATGTTTCGTCGACACACGTGTCGTACCTGATTTCAGACCTGTTCAAGTACAGTCACCTTGTGCTCGCATCAGTGACATATAACCTGGGAATATTTCCTCCGATGCACAATTTCCTCGCAGACATGAAAGCTCTGAATCTTCAGAACAGGACAGTTGCTGTATTGGAGAACGGATCATGGGCGCCACGCGCCGGAGCTCTTATAAGAAAAGAACTTGGAGAAATGAAACACATGACTGTTCTTGATGAGAGCATGACCATCACATCGTCGCTGCAGGAACAGAACCTGAATGAGCTTGATACCCTTGCGGATGCACTTGCAGCGTCAGTTAAGTGAAGATATGCAATAAACGATTTGCGCAGTAAATCAGCCGATTCCGTGTGTGGTAGCAACTCGCCTCATTAGCATCATTACAGTGTTTTGACCTGAACATTATTATACATAAGCTTCTTAACATGGAGAATTCAGCAGACTGTGCTGACCTCCAAGTTAAGAAGCTTTTTTCAGTGGAAAACAAACTTTTGACAAAATTGACTCTTATTACAAAAAAAGTATATTTTGATACATAAACGTTTTCGAAGAGTAAATGTACGTTAAGATGAATACGTTGATGTGAAATCGAAATACGAATAAAAATGAACGCCCCCTGAGGGAGTAATCATATGTGGACATTAGAAAAATGACAGGCACAACTTTCAGAGGATAGATTCAAAGCGTTTTTTTGCATACATTACGGTTTAGCTGCTCCAAATATCTGCCGGGCAGAAACAATGATCATGTATCTTGATGATCATGGGACACTTGTGTATCCGACAACTTTTATCCCGGAGCTTGAGGAGGAGGGTCTGGTTTCAGCTCTTGATAAGTGGATGCTGGAAAAGGCCTGTATTATTCAGGAAAGACTTAGAGAGTCAAATGCCAATGTAATGCCGATATATGTAGATCTTTCATCTTGGACCATGTGCAACCCATATGACATTTATGATATAGTAATGACTCTTGATAATCACAGGGCTGATGACAACACAATTAATTTTTCTTTTACTCCTGCCAGACCATATTTGAGCATGTATGGTCTTAACAAAGGTATCACTTATTTACAGCAGAAGAAACGGAGGGTCATGTTGAGCCGCTTTGGATCCGCCTGTAACACGGTAGGATTGCTCAGAGATATAAAATTTGACATAATACAGATTGATGACGAATTTGTTAAGAAGGCAATGACCTCTGAACGCAACGAAATTATACTGAAGGACATTATTTCCATGTGCCATGAGCTTAAGACACCGATTGTTCTTGGAGGCGTGGATAATCTCAGTGAATTTCAGTATGCTAAGACTCTCAATTGTGAGTATGCGAGAGGCAAATACTTTGGAAGGAAACTTACCGAAAATGAATTTGTAAGAATGCAGAGAAATAAATGAACCTTTTTGGCAACCTAGGTATCTTATTATCAAATGAAACTGACAATACACAAATAAGCAGAGCAATTGTATTATAGTGAATTTTTTTTGGGGGGGGTGGATTATGGCTGATGAATTTAAGTTTAGTTGGGCGTATCTTGGAGATGTCAAACTGGGGCGTGAAAATCTGGGAGAGAATATGCCGGTCTTTGTATACAGACTTTTTGAGTATACGATGAGAGAGGCAATTTCGAACAGGTTTGGGAATGAAGTGAGTGTAGATTTACTGCGTGATGCCGGAAGAATTGCAGGCTCAAATCTGTATGAACACTTTCTTTCTGATATTAAGGATGAATCAGAATGCCTTGCGGCCTTTCAGAAACTGCTTGCAGATACAAAGATAGGTATACTGAGGATCGAATCTATAGATGATGATGGAAGAATTGTGGTGACGGTCTCAGAGGATCTTGACTGCTCAGGGCTCCCAGTTACAGGAGAAACGGTATGCTTCTACGATGAAGGCTTTATTGCAGGAGTACTGACAGGACTCTATAAGAAAGAATACACAGCAGAAGAAATAGATTGCTGGGCTAAAGGGGACAGGGTCTGCCGCTTTATTGCAAAGGTTAAAGATCCGGAATAAAGCAAACAGGGAGTGGTTATGAGCGCCGAAGAAGATACTTGTTTATTTTTAAACAGGATACTCAGCGGGGACATGAGACCACCTGAGGGCAAAGAGCTGCCACAGGATGGCGATTCTCCACTTGTCAGGGAAGCAAAGACTCTGGGAGCCATGTCGCTGGATGCTAACAGATTTATGGGAGAGCTTGCATCAGGCAAGCTCTCTTGTGTTGCGCCGAGGAATAATACAATTCTTGGAAATGCCAAGGAACTGCAGTCTGTGCTGAGACACCTGCTCTGGACAGTTGATCGTGTCGCAATCGGAGATTTCAGTTAGAGTGTAGATTTCCTGGGAGATTTTTCCAGGTATTTCAATATGTATATTGAACAGGTCAAGGCGCGTGAAGTCGCGCAACAGAAACGGGCTGAACTCGAGCAGCAGAAGATTGAATTAAGGAATCAGAGACTCAATGAACTCGTGCAGACACAGCTCGAATACTATGAAAGTCTCAATCAGGCTATCAATAAGGTCAGGAGCGTCAGGCATGATTTTAAGAATCATGTACTGGTATTGAATGAACTGTTGGAAAACGGGGAGGTAATAGAGGCGCAGGAATACCTTTCACAGCTCTCCTCGCAGATGATGCTGACGAAAGATATTCCTTTCAATACAGGTAATGCGGTGGCAGATGCACTGATGACTGACAAGAGAAACAAAGCAATTGCGAAAGGAATAGAGGTAGATACTCAACTTGCTGTCACAGACAGACTATTGAAGATCTCAAACATTGACTGGTGTATTATTCTCGGCAATATCCTTGACAACGCAATAGAAGCCTGCATGCGCATTGATGGAGAACGGCACATATGGATAGACGCGCAGGTGAGGAAGGATATTCTTAATCTTACAGTTAAGAATTCGGCGCTTCCACCGGTTGTCAAAGAGAACGGCCTCTATTCGACGACCAAACAGGCGGCAGGTGAACATGGAATCGGACTGGGAAATGTAAGGGACGTTGTGGAACGTTATGATGGTGTTATGCAGACCAAATATGAGGATGGTTTCTTCACGATAGTGATAATGATGTGC
>JAQWCI010000185.1 GCA_028706005.1 Lachnospiraceae bacterium | reverse complement strand
ATGCTGAAGGCCAGGGATGAAGGAAAGATACGGCATATCGGCTTAACGAACCACCGTCTTGGTGTGGCGAAGGAAGCCATAGAGAGTGGCCTGTATGAGACAATACAGTTCCCGTTCTGCTATCTGGCCGCACCTGCTGATATTGAGATAGTGACCTTGGCGGCAAAACATAAGATGGGCTTTATTGCTATGAAGGGCTTGTCAGGCGGTCTCATCAACAACAGCGCTGCGGCATATGCTTTTATGGCACAGTATGAGCATGTGCTCCCAATATGGGGAGTACAGCGCGAAAGCGAGCTTGATGAGTTCCTGAGCTACATAGATAATCCGCCGGAGATGACACCGGAGCTGCAGGCTGTAATCGATCACGATAGAAAAGAGCTTTCGGGCGAGTTTTGCCGTGGATGCGGTTATTGCATGCCGTGCCCTGCTGGAATCGAAATAAATAACTGTGCAAGAATGAGCCTGATGCTGCGCCGTGCGCCGTCGGAAGAGTGGCTTGACGAGGAACATCAGGAGAAAATGAAGAAAATAGAAGGGTGCCTCCACTGTAACCGCTGCGCTTCGCGCTGCCCTTACGGCCTTGATACGCCAGCGCTCCTTGCCGCCAACTACGAGGATTACAAGAAAGTTTTGGCCGGGGAAGTGTCGGTAAGGTGATAAAATATGCTATTGATTAGTCCCAGAAATGAAACTCTGATATCGACATTCCCTTTAACAAACTCCTCAATGCATAACATTTCGATGCGAAAGCTATGACGACCAGCGATTTAGTCCGGGCAGCATACACGACATCTTTATGAAATTTCATATCATCGTTTCTAAGTTCAATCATAACCCTAATGGAATTCGTCTAATCATTGAAATACGCTATGCTTGTCAGGGGCATAGCTATAATAATGCACAAAACACAACGGAGATTTTTGACAATCTGTCTTATTGACAGAGGCGAGGGAGCGGAATACTATAGTGTTAATAAATCTAATCGATTAAATTAGCAAATACGGCAAATATTGCTATTATTATCGGTTATAAATGCAGAATATCATTAAACGATTAAAGGGAGGCACAAATGAAAGCAAAACAGATTTTGGCACTAACGATGACAGCTACAATTATTTCAGGTATGTTAGCAGGATGTGGGAGTTCGAACACAGCAACGTCAGATGCAGGTTCTACAGCTGCAGTTGAAGGCGAAACTACAGCTGCGACATCGACTGAGGCGGACACGGCAGGTCAGAGTGTAACTCTTACTGTTTGGAATGAACCTAACCCTGATGAAAGTCTTAATATGTACGCACAATGCGAGAAAGCAACCGGAATCAAGGTAAACGTAACAGTTATTCCGGAGAGTGATTACTCGTCCAAACTTAATCAGATGGTTTCCACAAAGGACAGCTCAGCTGACATTTTCGTGGTTTGGGAAAATGACATCAAGAACTTTGCACAGGCCGGTGGGATAATCAGTCTTGATGATTATCTTGCAGGTTCTTCAATCAAAACTGATGACATGATAGATGCAGTGAACAAGCTATCAGACGGACTTGGCGGAACATATGGTTTACCGTGGTGCGCGGCAACAGAATTAATGTACTACAACAAGGATATGTTTGATGAAGCGGGCATTGAATATCCTACAAATGACTGGTCATATGAAGATTTTAAGACCGCGGCAGAGAAACTGACTAAGAAAAATGGCGATTCCACAGATGTCTATGGTTTTGACCTTCCCAATCTTCAGACATGGTGGGCAGGAGTTGGCGGAGCAGGTGATCAGGTTTATGATCCTGCAAGTGGCAAGATGGTCATAGGTGACGGAGCCAAATCATTCGTATCTGATTGCGCAGATATGGTAAACAATGGCATTATGCCTGAACCGTCATCAGATACAGCGGATAACTTTGCGTCAGGCAAGGCGGCAATGAGCTGGCAGGGAAGCTGGGTTATAGGCACATATAAAGATTCTCTTCCATTCAATTGGGATATTGCTACAATTCCTACAAACAAGGTGAAATACAACACTCTTCACACAGGTTTCTATACAATCAATGCAAATAGCAAGAATACAGATGCCGCTTTCAAGGTTATAGAATACCTTATGGGCGAAGAAGGACAGACCATAAACTCCAAAGCCAGTGGCAATATGTCAGCCATTAAATCAATTGCTGCTGAGAGCGCATGGAAAGTTGAAGGTACCCCGATTCAGAATTGGGATGCAATCACTGACTCTCTGAATGCAGGTGTTTTCGGTTACACATGTTTACCTTCGGGTGTGACAAGTAATGCGGTCAGTGAATTCAATAACGCGCTTCTTGGAACAGAGACGCCTGAACAGGCAGTTGATAATGCATCTCAGTATGCGGCAGAAACAATAGGATATTGATTGGTCTTTGAATATGGCTGATTGACCGAAAGCGGCAGCGAGTTCACATATAGGAACACGATGCCGCTTTCAGATTACAGGGATCAAATGAATTGATTTCCAAGCGATTTACGGGAGGAATAACATTGAGCTATCAAGCTAAGAAAAACAAGCTCTCGAGAAAAACTCGTAACGATATGACAGCCTATGCATTCTGTATTCCATGGATGATAGGATTTGTATGTTTTACACTGTTTCCGATTGGGTTTATGTTCTATAACAGTCTTACTAATCGCAAGCTGAATGGATTATCCAGCTTTATCGGGCTCGCTAATTACAAGAACATGTTTCAAAGTGCTTCGTTCCTTAATTCCTTTAGGGTGACGATCTTTTTTACTGTTGTTATGGTCATAGTCACAACAATATGGGCAATAATCATGGCTCTTCTTTTGAACAGGAAACAGAGGCTTAATGGAATATTCCAGTTCTGCTATTTTCTTCCTTCAGTAATACCGACAGTAGCACTTGCATATGCCTTTCGAACAATTTTCGGAAAAGACTCAGGCCTGCTTAACGGAATAATAAGTGCCCTCACTGGGCAGAACGTAAAGATAAATTGGCTTCTGGATACGCATACAGTTTATATTGCGGTTTTCTTTGTAACATTGTTCATATATAACACGGGACAGATGATGCTTATATTCAGATCAGGACTTGGAGATGTTCCTGCTGAATTATACGAAGCGAGCGAGATGGACGGAGCCGGTGCGTGGGCCAAATTCTGGCATATTACCCTTCCTGCCATTTCTCCAATAGTCCTTTTCAATGCGGTAAATGGTTGTATCAGCGCTCTTAATGGATCATTCGCTCTGCTGTATCCGTTAAGCGGTGAAAACGGCGATCCTAATGGATGCACACAGGTCTTAAGTCTTCTTATATACAAGGAGGCTTTCAGCAATATGAAAGTTGGATATGCCTGCGCTCTGTCTGTGGTTCTATTCCTTATAGCAGCAGCTTTTGGCGGCATAATTTTTCTGATTTCAAAAAAGACAGTCTATTACGAAACCTGACAGAAAGGGAGACCATGCATTCACAGAAAAGAGTATATGAAGAAGTTTTGTTATATGCGATAAAGATACTTGTTGCGTTAATCATGTTTTGCCCGATATTGTGGATACTGACAGGTGGTTTTAAAACTATCACGGAATTCTCAAGTTCGTCAAAACTGTTACCAACGAATCCGACATTCGTAAACTACGAATACATATTTGCCAGCTCAAATCTGTTGCTTTACTTAAGAAACACGGTGCTTCTTATGGCAGGCAACACAATTGGAACACTGATTTCATCAGCACTTGTGGCTTATCCACTGGCAAGAATGGAGTTTAAAGGGAGAAACCTGATTTTCTCTATTATCGTTGCAACTATGATGATTCCAAATATTGCACTTATCATCCCGCAGTATATAATGTTTGGAAAAATAGGATGGCTTGATTCTTTGCTGCCGATGATTGTGCCGTCATTCTTCGCGTATCCATATAACGTATTTCTTGTCAGGCAGTATTTCCGCAGTATACCAAAGGAGCTGGATGAAGCTGCAATTATTGATGGGTGTTCAAGATTTCAGGTGTTTTCCAGGATAATTGTTCCGATTTCTATTTCTCCTTTTTGATGATCTAACTTAATTAGAACATAAAGAATACTTAAAGTCAATAAAAAAAGACTAATTTTTAGTCTAATTAAGTTCCCAAATAGTTT
>JAQWCI010000035.1 GCA_028706005.1 Lachnospiraceae bacterium | reverse complement strand
GTGAGACATAAAATCGTGGACTCCGAGTATTCCCTTGTAGCTGGTGACAACTTTACACACTTTTTCTACATATTCAGCTGTGGGCGGCTGCCCGAGCAGAGGATTAATGGTGTCAATTGCGGACGTAACTCCTGAATAAATGATGAAAACAGAGACGGCAAGGCCTGTGATTCCATCTATATTGATATTTGTAAATTTTGTGAAAATTGATGATACAAGGACAACAGTTGTGGCAATAGTATCTGAGAGACTGTCGGCTGCCGTTGAATGCATGGCAACGCTGTTTAGTCTGGCAGAAAGACGACTGTTGTAATAGAACATGTATAGTTTTACCACGATCGAACACAACAGGATAACCGCAATAAGCGTGTTGAATTCAGTTTCTGATGGATGAATGATTTTTGTTATAGAGGATTTTATTAATTCAACGCCCATGACAACGATGAACATCGATACAATGAGTCCTGAAACATATTCAAGCCGTCCATGACCATAAGGGTGTTCAGTGTCAGGCTTCTGAGCTGCAAGCTTGAATCCAAGCAGTGTCACAATACTGGAACCCGCATCTGAAAGGTTATTAAAGGCATCTGCAGTTATTGAGATTGCACCGGACATCAGACCGGCTATGAACTTGCCAATAAAAAGACATACATTGAGGCAAATGCCGACAATGCCGGAGAGAATGCCATAAGATTCACGGACTTTACTGTCGGAAGTTTTCTGATAGTTTGGAATTATAAGTTTTGCAAGTAAGGTAATCATGTTATTTCTCACTCTTTGTTTCGTTCTCAGGTTGTAAATGTTACTCCCTGAAAGTTATAATAGTCAGTAGTATTATGAATGTGCACATTGTATGCGGAGCAGTTCGTGTGTCATAATATGACCTATAGGTCTGATTCGGTCAACATCATCCATAATAGCATAAACAAATAGGAATGACGCATACAAAAAGTGATTTATCAGGCACTTGATAAATGTTTAAAAAAACACAAAAGATAATTCTCGGTTTATTAGGAAAGGAAGACTCAATGAAACTCATTAAGAGAAGATTTTCTTTATTACTTGCAACTGTTCTGATGCTTACCCTGTTGATGGGTGTCAACGTAATGGCTTATACGCCCAGCATTGATTTTGATCCGGGCACAATAAGCCTGCATACCGGTGAGCATTATTCATTCCAGATTACATCTTCAGGAAATTTTGTTTACTATGTGGTCGGCAACAAGAGCAAACACTCTGCAGTAGATTTTACAGGCGCCAAGGGCACCAGCACAGCGACAATATATATAGGTGAAGATGAAACATCAGACAGAGTCATGTTTGCTTTCTATGTCGATGGCTATGATTGTCACAAGGAAGTCTATGTAAATGTCATTAAGGAGAAGCAGACTGTAACTGTAAATAACAATGGAACTTCTTCTTCGGGAATAGTGCCGATAACCCTTGTAGACGGAACAAGCGGTGTGCTTACAACTCAAAATGCCGGATATCTTGGTGTGTTTGGTACGACAACAGGCGTTCCGCTCGCTGCATTCACGGTAAATGACAGCAAGGGAAATCTTCAGAAGATTACTGTAAGACCTACGATGGTATTCAATGGCTGCTTCTATCTTGGAGTGAATGTCACACCGACTTATGGAAAACTTAATATTACGATCAGTCAGGCGGATATTCAAAGACTTGCCAATACAAAGATCGCCGGTCTGTACCTGAATGGTCAGTATGTCAATTTTATTTGAAGTTGAAACCGTTGCGGCTAAGTAATACAATTAGTCGCGGTTTGAAACTAATATAAAGAGAGTAGTATTTCTATGGAGGTAATTTAATGGCAATGGAACACAGACCTGTAGTTTTGCTGATTCTGGATGGTTACGGGCTCAGCGATATCAAGGAACACAATGCAGTCGCTGAGGCTAAGACTCCGGTGATGGATAAGCTTGAAAAGGAATATCCGTTTGTCAAGGGCTATGCGAGCGGACTCGCAGTAGGACTTCCTGACGGACAGATGGGAAATTCAGAAGTCGGACACATGAATATGGGCGCCGGCAGGATCATTTATCAGGATCTGACAAGAATCACAAAATCCATTAATGACGGTGATTTCTATAAGAATGCGGAACTCCTTGCAGCTATGGAGAATGTCAAGAAAACTGGTGGAGATTTGCATTTATACGGACTCCTCAGTGATGGCGGTGTCCACAGCCACATAACACACCTTTATGCGTTGCTCGAGATGGCAAAACGTGAAGGCCTCAGCAATGTATATGTTGATTGCTTCCTTGACGGCCGTGACACTCCTCCCAAGAGCGGAGCTTCTTATATTCAGCAGCTCGAAGACAGAATGAAGGAGATCGGAGTAGGAAAGATCGCAATGATCAGTGGCCGTTATTACGCGATGGATCGTGATAATAACTATGACCGTGTGGTTCTTGCATATGATGCACTGACAGAAGGAAAAGGTCTTAAGGCAGCATCTGCTCATGATGCTATCGAACAGTCTTATGAGAGAGACGAGACAGATGAATTCGTAAAGCCTACAGTAGTAACAGGCAAGGACGGAAAACCTGTTTCGACGATCAAAGACGGTGACTCAATCATATTCTTCAACTTCCGTCCTGACAGAGCACGTGAGATCACACACTGCTTCTGTGATGATGACTTTGATAAGTTCGACAATCTTGACAGAGGCCCAAGAGGAAAGAGAAAAGACGTATTCTACGTCTGCTTCAAGGACTACGATCCGACAATCCCTAACAAAGAGATCGCTTTCAAGAAGGAAGAGATAAGGAATACATTTGGTGAATGGCTGGCAAATAAGGGCTATAAGCAGCTTCGCCTTGCTGAAACTGAGAAGTATGCGCATGTTACATTCTTCTTCAACGGAGGTGTAGAGACACCGAACAAGAATGAGGATCGTATCCTTGTTAACTCTCCTAAAGACGTTCCCACATACGACCTCAAGCCTCAGATGAGCGCATATGAAGTCTGTGATAACCTTGTAAAATCCATTAAGGGTGGCAAGTATGATGTAATAATCTGCAACTTTGCAAATCCTGATATGGTCGGACATACAGGCGTTGAAGAAGCTGCAATCAAAGCCGTTGAAGTTGTTGACGAATGTGTCGGCAAAGCTGTCGAAGCAATCAGGGAAGTGAACGGTACTATGTTCGTCCTTGCTGACCACGGTAACTGCGAAGAGATGGTCAACCCGGCAACAGGTGCTCCTTTCACAGCACACACAACGAACCCTGTTCCGTTTATCCTTGTTAATTACGATCAGGGCTGGAAACTCAGAGAGAACGGTGTTCTTGCTGATGTTATCCCCACACTTATCCAGGTTATGGGAGAGAAGCAGCCTGACGAGATGACTGGAAAGAGCCTGCTTGTAAAAGAGTGATTTGAAGTGAACTGTTTCGCTCTCTGTTGACATAATACGTTGACGGAGAGCGTTTTTGTTATTGGTAAGTAATGGAAGAAAAGGGCATTTTTCAGTGTGTTCATGATAAAAAATCTTGAGGGGCGCATAAGTGAAAACGGATAAGAGAATATCAATATTTGAGATTATTATGCTTATAATCGTATCTTTGCTGATTGTATTGTTTTCATATTCAATTTTCTCTTTCAATGTTCTACACTACACTTCTTACCTTAATGCTGATGTTTCATCAGAAACTGTTCTGGTTCGTGAAATGTGGAATAACAAAGCCATTGTGCCATCTTCATGGATTCCAAGCAGTGAGAGAAGAATACTAAGCACATGCACTTTGGCAGCTCCTATATATGGGATAACCGGTGATATGAATCTTTCACTTGGTATTTCATGTTGCATTATGACAGTAATGCTCATCATATGTTTTGCCATACTGATGAAGAACACATCAATCGACAGGATACCGATAATGGCGGGGATACTTGTTTTGCTGGCTCTCCCTGGAACGATGGAGATATTGACGACACTGTATCTTTTATGCGGATATTATATTACCGTATCTGTCATCATGCTCTTTACTCTGAACATCTATGTATTAGCTGCCAGTGGAAGAATCAGGCATTACCAGGCATGGATGATATTATGCAGCTTCATGGCTATCGCAATATCTCTTTCGGGGATGCGCGGAATACTGGTCATTTATTTTCCCCTCTTTGCGACTGAGCTTTTGAGATGGTTCGTGTATGCTATAACGAAAAGACGATTGCCATTTAGGGTCAGAGAGTACTCAAGAACAGCGCTTATGTCTCTTGTAATGCTTATTCTTGCTTATCTGGGTACAAGGTCAAAATATGCAATAGTAATGGGAACATCAAGAAATATAAGGGGTGGGCTCAGGAAACTTATCACAGAGGCATGGCCTTCGTTCCTTCAGTGCATAAACATTACAGGAACGACAGGTTCACACAACATATTTCTTATCATAATTCTCGTTATAAGTTTGGCTGTTATGGCAGTTTATCTTATTGCAAACAGGAAGGTGAACCGCGCACAATTATTGACGCTTGGTTTTTTCTGGATGAGCCTGATAGTTGTTTTTCTGTCGAACTCATTCACGACAACAGCAGTTTCTGCCAGATATTATTTCTCGATTTTCTTTATAGTGGCTTACTCATTTGCCTGTATGTTAAGTTTACTTCAGGACAGAACATATTCAGCCATTTCTAAATACAGGATAGTAAGTAAATCGGTTTCAATATTACTGATTGTTGTTGTGAGTGTTGTCACAATTCAAAACTGGATAAGCATATACTTTCCAAACATCGCCCAAAATGGTGATTCGCATTCTGAACAGACAGAGATTGTAGCATGTATAGAAGAAAACAATTGTAAGTATTGTTATACATCATTTGAAAATGCGAACAGTCTGACTGTATTATCAGATGGCAAAGTGCAGGGGGCGGCAATCGATGATTTTTCAAAAATGAATATCAGCAAGTGGCTTACAAGTACAGACTGGTATTGCCCTGATGCAGAATATGATTTACCGACGGCTTACCTTATTACTGAAAGCACTCAGGAAAGTTTTGACGAATTTATGTCAAATCACACTGACATAACGCTATTGCTTGAGACAGATAATTACAAGTTATACTATTCACCATGTAATTATAGTAACCAAGGGTGAAAGAGATTATAATTTTGATTTATCAAAATACGTGAATTTAGCAGGGGCATATAATGGTATTCAGTTCAACGACATTTGTTTTCTTTTTTCTTCCTGTTACACTGATAGGATATTTTATTTGCAGAAATATCCGTGTGAAGAACATATGGCTATTGTTGGCCAGTCTATTCTTTTATTTTTGGGGCGGACCGACATTTCTTCCCATACTTGTATTTTGCATATGTTTTAATTATTTCGGCGGGATATTGATTTCAGGTGCGCGGAGCAAAGGCAATGTAATAGCGGAGAAAACCACTTTTGTTTTGGTGATCATTGGAAATATAGCCAACTTATGCTATTGGAAATATACCGGCTTTTTCCTTAATACAATAAATGAGTGGTTCCATACTACAATACAGGTTCCCTCTATTACATTGCCCATAGGTATTTCTTTTTTTACATTTCAGGGAATGAGTTATGTGATTGATTTATACAGGAAAAGGGTCCCTGTGCAAAAGAATATTACAAATATTGCACTTTATATCTCAATGTTTCCACAATTGATTGCAGGACCGATAGTCAGATATGAAAGTATAGCCGAGCAGATAAATCAAAGAAAATGTACTGTGGAGGAATTTTCATCAGGAATCAGGTTATTCGTTGTAGGATTGAGTAAGAAACTGATTATTGCAAATTCGGTTGCGTCTATTGCAGACAAAATATTTGGCTTACCGGCAAATGAGAACATGATCAGTGTTTCATGGCTTGGTGTAGTATGTTATACATTTCAGTTATATTTTGATTTTTCCGGATATAGTGATATGGCCATAGGACTTGGCAGAATGTTTGGATTCATATTCCCTGCAAACTTCAATTATCCATATATTTCACGTTCAATATCTGAATTTTGCAGAAGGTGGCATATTTCACTGTCAAGTTGGTTCAGGGATTATGTATATATTCCGCTTGGCGGAAGCAGAACGGGAAATGTATATCTTAACTTACTTTGTGTGTTTTTCTTGACAGGTCTATGGCATGGTGCATCCTGGAATTTTGTCTTTTGGGGACTAATATTCGCAGTATGTACAATAACGGAGCGTTGGATTAAGAGACATGTGAAGCCTGATCATTTCAAAGCCATGCCTGGTATAGCTGGCATTTTGCTGAACGTAGCCGGGTGGGCATATACAATGTTCGTGTGGATGATGAGTATGGTCCTTTTCAGAGCAGATACTTTACAAAATGCTGGATCATATTACCTTTCATTATTTGGAATTAATAAGCTGAAGAATGTTGGATTTACGCTCTCTTATTATATTAACCGTTATGAATTGTTTGTTCTTATAGCGGCAGCCTTTTTCTCTTTCCCTGTTGCAAAAAACATTTATAGTTTACTAAAGAAGAAGCTGCCGCAAATTGGTTTTACTATATTGCTTAATATTGGAACACTGATACTGTTTGTTGTAAACACGATGTATATTTTGACTGAAACATACAATCCTTTTATATATTTCAGGTTTTAGAGGTGCGAAAATGCTTGTTAATAGAAAGTGGCAGCAAATAACAAACAAAACAAAAATAAACATAATATTCATAGCGGTATTTGCTGCGGCTATAACTTTGCCATATGTTTTCGCGCATCGTAATACAAGTACAAGGGTGTCTGATGAAGAGAACAGAGAACTGGCCGTTTACCCAGTCTTATATGACAGTGAAAACGGATGGAATACTTCATATATTGATGATTTTGATGACTGGATAAACGACAATCTTCGTGGAAGAACAGAATTAGTAAAGATAAACAGCACACTGCAGTATGAACTGTTCCACAGAATTGTCAGGGATAATATTACTGCCGGAAAGGACAATTGGCTGTTCGGAAAAAATGATGAATTACTTGCGGAATACCAGCACAAAAATCTCTTAACAGATGATCAGCTCAGCGAATTCTCAGGAAATATGCAGGATTTTTCTGATTATCTGGGCAGACATGGGATTTGTTTCTATTACATGCAATGCTATGACAAGGAGAGTATATATCCTGAGGAATACATTAATGGAGTCTTGCAATCAGGCAGTATCAGCAGGGCGGATCAGGTTGTAACAGAACTCCAGAATCATACTAGCATTAATGTTGTGGATATAAAGGACGATCTGAAAGAGCATGCTAAAACTGAACAGGTTTATTATAAATATGCAGATACACACTGGAATGATTGCGGCGCATTTATAGGGTACCAAGATCTTATGTATAGAATTCAAAAAGATTATCCTCAGATCAAAGTGCTGGAAAAGAGCGATTACGATATTAATGAGATGGAGCAGTCAATAACTCTTTATGGATACCAATATCCATATGTAGATATGACACCTGAATACACCATAAAAAATCCTGGGGCAGTAGAA
The DNA here is from genome assembly GCA_028706005.1 of Lachnospiraceae bacterium. GTDB lineage: Bacteria > Bacillota > Clostridia > Lachnospirales > Lachnospiraceae > CAG-791. Next base: position 9,762 of record JAQWCI010000035.1, on the reverse strand, counting down.
ATAACAGACGAAATCAAAAAAGACTGGCCGGATGTTCATGTTCAGGATTTCATTCATGAATTCGTCAATGAAAGCAGTGGGAATTCTCTGAAGATATTGGTCGTTGGCGACAGTTATATAAGGCAGTTCTTAAAAGATGATATTGCGGAAAGTTTCTCAGATACACTAAACATTGATTGGAGCAATCTTGATAATCTGGATAGTGTAATTGCCAGGTTCGAACCTGATATAGTCGTCCTTGAGAACACGGAATATTCTGCGGGTAATATCATTGACTATGTAAATCAAATGCAGTTTACCGGAGAATGACTAATTGATAATAGCAATTACAATAATTGAGAAAAGCCTATGAAAATATATATCAAAGCACACAAAATGGTGATTCTAATAATAGCCTTATGTGGTACAGTGATACTTTTGTTTCAAGTGTGGAGTGGTAGCATACTAAACTATGGGAATGTATCACTCCAAGGTGTGGCAAATGATGGCTACAATTTGGAAAGACTTAATCAGGGTAATTCTTATTTGCAAGAGTTTTCTTCCAATTATGACAATCTCGAATCTGTATCCTGCTACATTATTACGCCTGAAATACCAATAGGAGATTTGAACATCTCGGTGAGGTCTGTTGATGGCAACAGAACCTTAGCAAAAAAAGCAATAGCAATAGATACAATACCAAATGCCGAATGGCATGAGGTTCCTTTGTCATGCAGCCTTGAAAAGAATAAACATTATATACTAGTAATGGATTATACCGATGGGAATATATCAAAGATTGAAAACGACTCATTACCGGATGAAGACAATAGTTATATATCGTTAGTTATCAATCCTCAAGAAACGAAATTGTATGATGAAAAAGGAAATACAAGATTCACTGTTATGGAATATGGGGAAAACGGAACATTAATGTTGGGATTCTCGGCTTCTGAAGAAGAGACGACTTATGTTACTTTATGGATTTCAATAATGTCATTATTGTTCTTTGCTTTACTGACTTCGACGCTTTTTTCTGAAGAGTTGAGTAGCAAGACCCAAGCTATTGAGACTAATAAAAGACAATCTATAGAATCAATAATCATATTTGCAATGCTAGTTGTACAGTTTTTGCTCATAGTCCCGAATGTAGTTTATAAGTTGACAGGATTGAATCTTGACCCATCATGGATGTATTTTCTAAATGTAGCAAATTCGGAAGGTTATAAATTTGGCAGTGATGTCTATTTTACATATGGCCCATTAGGCTTTCTTTGCTATTTGATGAATTTAGGAAACAAACAATACGTTATTGGAATACTGTTATGGGGAGTTCTATTTGCCTTTAACATAGTGCTATATTTACAAATATTCAGGCTGTATAAACATAAAAAAATAAGATTCAGCTCCATTTGTCTTTCATTTCTATGCTATTTGCCATTATTATTTGAATCTCAACGTGATAATTATATGCTATACCTTCTTATCCTCAGTATTATTATTTGGTCATTCGGCGAAAGCAAGATGGCAATAATATCTAACATATTACTATGCCTTATGTTTTTCAGTAAGTTTTCCACTTTTACAAGCGGCATGGCTTTTATTATAGTTTTTGTTGCTATAAAGATAATATTTGAACGAAAATGGAAGGCATTAGAAATATTCATGCCGGCTTTTGCTACTGTCCCATTTTTGTATTTGGCATACAATAATTCCTTTACGTCATTGATAAACTATGTTGTCGGTATGTTCCGTATATCAAGTGGATGGATGAAAACACAGCAATGGGATAATATGTTTACAAAGCGAGAGATGAATTGCATGATTGCAATAATCTTACTCTATTTGGTAATTATTGTATTAACAGTATATTACGATAAAAAAAACTCAGCAATATTGATTGCAGGCTGTATATCATTGTTTTTAGCATATAAATATGGAGTAGGCGCTCATGGTATTGCAATGAGTATATGGCTTACTTCTATGTTGTTTTCTGAATTATTCTTGGCGGTGGAACTAAATACGCAAAACAAAATGCACCATAAAGTCAATTGTAAGTGTGCCTATCTTGTTTTGGTCGCCTGCTGTTTTAGCATAACAATGCTGCAGGCTGTCAATCTACATAGTAGTTTTGCAGAGATTAACAGTGTTCTTTATGCCAAAGGTTATACCTTAACGCATATTACCGAAAGCTCAATTACTGACCAATTATTTCTAAATGTAGATGTTCCTGAATCTATAAGAAATGAAATAGGTCAAGAAACTGTGACTTCATATCCATGGGAAACTGGTTATAAAGCCGTATATCCAAGCCTTAATGTTGTATATAGCCCATCAGTGCAGAATTGCAATTTATTTATTCCGTGGCTGGATAAAAAGGAAGCTGACTTTTATTACTCTGATAATGCGCCAAAATACATTATCATGAAGGACGGGGTTATTTTTAATCATATTAAGGGACTTGAGAATCCATTGACATGGGAGGCAATTGCGGATCGCTATGAAGTAACTATGATGGAAGAAGATTATAATCTTTTGCATCTAAGGAAATCATACAAAAAGGCAGTGAAGACCTATATGTATAGTCAGACATACAATAAAAATGAAATAGTGATTTGCCCGTCAGATGCTGATTATTGCATTATACATATTGGAATGACGCAATGTGGTAAATTGAAAGATCTTTTGTTCAGAGCCGGAATGACATTTATGAATATAGAATATCAAGATGGAACAGAGTGTAAAGGATCACTGGTAATGCCAAATTTAGAGTCTGGATTTTACCTTAAGGATTACCCACAAACTCTGGCTGATGTTAGTGAAGTATTGAACAATGGGAAAGCAACAAAAATGACATCATTTCAAATGAGTGGAACAGGGCTCAAGGTATATGAAGACAAAATGATTATTGATTGGTACAGTGTAAAGTAGTGTACTGTTAGCGTCCGATTTGCAAAAAAACATATTGCATTTCGGACGCTATTGCTTTATATTAAGTGTATTAGTAGTGCTAGTACAGATATAAATCAACAACCGCATAAGCAGGAAGGAGAGCAATTAATGATTCAACTTGATTATCAGGACAGACGACCGATCTATGAACAGATAGTGGCCGGCTACAAAACACTGATCCTGAGTGGAGCACTTGAAGCTGGCGAGCAGATGCCGTCGGTAAGAAATCTTGCGATGGAACTTTCAACCAATCCAAATACAGTGCAGAAAGCGTATACAGAATTGGAACGACAGAAATATATATACACGGTCAAGGGACGCGGCAATTATATAAGTGAGGACAATTCACTTCTTAAGGGAGAGCAGCTCAAAGAGCTGCGAGGCCGGCTCAAGTCGTTGCTGGATGAAACTGATGAGCTTCATATCGACAGAGCTGAGTTGACCAAAGGATTATTGTAAGTGCAGGGTATTATTCTCAAAAGGTTCTATAGCTGTTTATGTATCATGAGTGAAGTAGTTTAATCTCATGACTGAGATTTTAACAGGTAATAATCAGTACTACAAGAAATGGAGGTTTGCGATGATCGAAGTAAGTGGTCTTAAGAAAAGCTTCGGCAAAACAATTGCTGTAAATAATGTTTCATTGAATATCAAAGACAAAGAGGTCTTCGGACTTATAGGAACGAATGGTGCAGGAAAAACGACCTTGCTCAGAATGATATCGGGAATTCTGAAGCCGAATGATGGCAATATTTTTGTTGACAGGGAGAAGGTCTATGACAATCCTGAGATCAAGGAGAATATCTTCTTCATCTCAGATGATCCTTATTTCTTCCCGAATTCTACAGGGGAGGAAATGAAGAATTATTTCAAGAGTGTCTACGCGACTTTTGACCCGGCAAGATTCGACCGGTACATGAGGGACTTTGGCCTGGACAAAGAAAGACGTATATCGAATTTCTCAAAGGGAATGAAGAAGCAGCTCGCAATAATATGCGGTGTCTGTGCTGGAACAAAATATCTTCTCTGTGACGAGACATTTGATGGTCTTGATCCAGTCATGAGGCAGGCTGTAAAGTCCATATTTGCAAATGATATGGAGGAGAGAGGGCTGACGCCTGTGATTTCTTCACATAACCTGAGGGAACTCGAGGATATATGTGATCATGTGGGTCTGCTTCATAAAGGCGGAGTGCTTCTAAGTGAAGATATAGAGTCCATGAAACTCGGAATACAGAAAGTCCAGTGTGTTTTCCGCAATGATGAAGATGCGGCCAAGGCCCTTGAAGGCCTTAATGTCATGAATCATTCGACTAGAGGAAAGCTTCACACAATTACACTAAGAGGAACAAGACAGGAAACAGAAGATCATTTCAGAGGTTTTGAAATGACATTCTTCGAAATCCTGCCGCTGACATTGGAAGAAGTATTTATCAGTGAGACGGAGGTGGTTGGCTATGATGTCAGAAAATTCATCATCGACTGATAATTCAAATTTAAAGAATTCAGACAATAACAACAGAGCAGACAAAACAAATATTGCAACCAATGCAAATAACGATACTAATTCGAATAAGGTTAACCAAATGAATTTAGCAAATACAGAATCAACACCAAAACTTAAGAACAGAATAAAGTTTTCACATGGAATATCACAGAAAGAGATCCTGCGCAGGAGCATATGGCCTGCAGCGCTGAGCGGCTTGTTTTTCCTTGTCTACTATGTGGTTGGGACTATCATGTGCATTGCCAGGGAGAAAGCCTTCATGTCGATGTACAGTTATTCACAGGAGCAGTATCAGTCAGAACTTCTTGCAACAGTGAGCAAACTTCTTGGGGTTCGCGGTGAAGCGTACCTGTTTGTGATAGTTTTGGCTGTAATGCTGGCAATTTACGGCTTCTCATGGCTTGATTCCAAGCGCAAAATTGATTTCTATGAAAGCCAGCCGGTTTCAAGAACGAAGAGATTCTGCGCTGTCTACCTCAACAGTTTTCTCGTATATGTAATTCCATGCGCGGTGTTCCTCGGCGCAGGAATCCTGATAGCACTTGGAATGGGCGCGATGAACGGAGTAATAGTGCTTGAGGCTCTTTATGAGTTTTGCAGGATGACAGTGCTCTTCCTGGCAGTATACTCTGTGGCTGTTCTTGCGACAGTTCTGACTGGAAATGTGATCATTGCTGTCATGGCATCCATTGTCCTGCTCCTTTTTGAAATACTGTTCTGCAGGACACTCACAACATATATGAGCACTTTCTTTGCAACATTTACGTATGGAAAGGGTGATATAACACCGGTCTTGTCACCACTTTATAATTACTTCCAGATAGAAAACAGTGACAGTGTATTGCTGACTCTGCTCGGTGGAACAAATGAATACTATGGCGGATACTATGATGCGATGACGATGAGCCAGCTCACAAAGTATTTCGATCAGGGACTACCTTACGATATATGGAGTCTTATGTTATTTGCCGTAACATCATTGATCGCATTCGTCTGCTACAAGAAGCGTCCAAATGAATCAGCCGGCAAAGCAGTGCCGTTTGCCTGGGTCAGAGTTATCGTCGAGCTCGGCATAACTGTCCTTGGTTCGCTTATGGTTGGAGAGGTCGTAAGTACAGGAATCTTCAGCGGAAGCAGATCTGAGATGTCACTTGTTTTGACTGTGACAGCGATAGTTTTGTCGGCAGCGGTAATAAGCTGTGTGATAAGGATCATTTATGAGTTCAACTTCAGAGCAGCGCTGCACGGTTCGTACATGATAGTGATATCCGCGATCGTGGCGGTTGGAATCTTCGGAGTTTTCAGATATGATCTGGTTTCATATGATTCCTACATTCCTGATTCTTCAACGGTCGGGAGTGCGGTGCTGATGCCGACAGATTACATGATAGCTTATTACAAGGCAGATGGCACATCATACGACTCAAATGACGAATACTATGAGCAAAACATGTATCTCACGGATATTGAGGCGGTCGAGAATATAGCTGAAATCGCGCAGAAATATACGACTGAGACTGTGAAGTCCGGTGATAGTAACACATATGCCGAAGGTTATGCTATGAACGTAATATACAGACTGAAGAATGGCAGAAAAGTATATCGTTCATTCACGGTCCCGTATGATATAGATCCTGAGTACATGGATGCGGTGATAGGGTCAGATCAATATAAGGAGTCCTTCTTCGGACTTGACAAAGAAGGCGAATATGTAGCGAACGCGGGTGATGTCACAGCCACATATGATAACGGCCACGGTAATCTTGCGACTGATGAATTCAATTACGACGATTTTAAGGCAGCTTATGAAACTGACATAAAGCAATATAATTATTCTATGGCTCATAACAACATGCCGGTCGGCAACATCGCATTCAGCTCAAGTTCAATGAACTATGTGGGCTCTGTGAGCTACCCGATATATGCATCATATTCGAACACGATCAAATGGCTGAAGAGTGAGAAGATCTGGATAAACACTGAAGTCAACATCGATGATGTGGAGCAGATAAGTGTGACCAATTATCATAACGAGGTCTATGCTGATGGTCAGAGTTTTGCCGGAGATCCATCTGTCTCAGTTGTTTATACGGATCCGGATGATATGAAGATGGTGATTGATGCATCGATACCGTCATCTATCACGGGAACATGGCAGACCAATGACACACAGGATTACAACTATTCAATTGTAGTCACGTACAAGGAGGATGCAATTAAGAACGCGAGTGCATACGGCTATGATGGACTTTATTATTACAACTTCTTCTCGGATAAGGTCCCGGAGAAGGTCGCAAATGACACCGCAGCAGGTTGAGATCAGAGCATCCCGGCTTTTGCGGAAGCAGTGAGCCGCATCCGGGATATGAGGTTTCGAGAGGCTACTTGCAAAGAGTTTTCATATATGCTATTATTCTAAAAGTTGTCGGAAAAAGGCAGCAGTTAACTATACAGAGGTGTTAATACGATGAGTGTTTTGCGCATAATATTTACGATAGCGATGATAGTAGATAGTGTTGTACTGACAGCAGTCGTTCTGTTCCAGCAGGGCCGCGACCAGAATCTTGGTGCGATAAGCGGAGCAGCGGAGATGATAGCACAATCTTCAATCGGTGGTGAGGATAAGAGCAAGAGCGTATGGAAAAAGCGTACTCCTGAAGCTCGCCTCAAGAAAGCAACAATTATTTGTTCTGTTGCATTTTTCGTGATTGCGGTTTTGCTTAACATGAGTTTATTCTGATCAAGCATTGAGTATATGTCGGCGGCGCCCTGATTCAGGACGTCGCCTTTATTTTTGTAGCAGAAAATCGCATGCGCGGATTCTCTGGCTCGACCAATGCGAAAGAATGGTCGCATTGGCATAGTGGGAAAATTGGCAATAGCCTAATAAGAGGAAAATTATTAATGCAGTACAAAAAGAAATTTGAAACAACAGTAAAGAAAGAACAGAAAGACAGAGCAACTAAGGATTTTAAGAAGCAGAAGAGCGCGGAAAAGAAGAAATCGAAGGAAATACTATATACTGGTGTGTTCCAGAGTAATCTCAGAGGTTTTGGATTTGTCATCGTAGATGGACTTGATGAGGATCTTTACATTCCTGCAGGTAAGACGGGGAACGCTTTTTATGGTGACACGGTCGAGGCAAGGCTTATACGTGGGGAAGCCCCGGCTGCAAGTGGCGGAAATGGTGGACATGCCGGCAACAGCGGCAAGAAGTCCGGATCATCGCGCGCCGGCGGCCATCGCACTGAAGCCGAGATCATGCATGTTGTGAGCCACGGTGTGACGAAGATCGTCGGAACTTATGAGAAGGAAGGCGGGCATGGATATATAGTGCCTGATAACACCAAGATCCCATACAGTTTTGACGTGAAGCCGGAGTTTACAATGAACGCTGTAAACGGTCACAAAGTCGTGGCTGATATCGCAGATTACGGTTCGCAGGCAAAAAATCCGCAGGCAAAGATCACTGAAATTCTGGGTCATATTGATGATCCGGGCGTCGATATTCTCTCGATAATAAGAGCGAATGATCTGCCGCAGGATTTCCCGGATGACGTTAAGGAGCAGGTCCTGACAATACCTGACCATGTGAGTTATCGCAAACGCTCTAAGATCGATTCGCTCCGCGAGGATCTTAGAAAGACCACAATGATAACAGTTGACGGTCTTGATTCAAAGGATCTCGACGATGCAGTATCACTGGTCAAAACAAGTGATAACCTTTGGGAACTCGGTGTTCACATCGCAGATGTGAGCAATTATGTGACTGAGAATTCAGCTCTCGATAAAGAAGCTAAAGATCGCGGAACCAGTATTTATCTCGTGGACAGGGTAATTCCCATGCTGCCTCACGAGCTGTCAAATGGTATCTGTTCGCTCAATGAGGGCGAGGATCGTTATGCTCTCAGCTGCATAATGGATATAAATGATAAAGGCGAGACTGTTAAGTACAGGATTGTTGAGTCGGTAATCAATGTAAATGCGAGAATGTCATACCCGGGTGTAGATGCGATACTGTCAGATGATGATGAGAGCGAGATCACAGAGCATCTCAAAATGCAGCATCATGGCAGATCATTTATCGGAATAAAGGCTGAGACAGAAAACATCGCTCAAATGATAAGGCAGATGCAGGAACTTTCAAAGATCCTGTCAAAGCGCAGAGAAAAAAGAGGGTCAATCGATTTTGATACTAAGGAATCAAAGATCATTCTTGATGAGAAGGGCCATCCTGTAGATATTCATCCATATGAGCGCAATGAGTCATCAATGCTGATAGAGAATTTCATGTTGATGGCGAATGAGACAGTAGCACAGCATTGTTACTGGCTTGATCTTCCGTTTGTGTACAGAAGCCATGGGGAACCGGATGCTGACAAAATAAGCCAGCTTGCGGACTTTCTTAAGCGTGTCGGAATCTCTCTTGACAATTCAGATATGGCACAGGCTGGAGCCGCAGATAGGTGCTCCAAACGAGGAAAAAGATCAGCACATGCTGATGCATCCACGGATTCTGCCAGTGCGACAAATACGACAAGTAAACATGATTCAGAAAAGCCATTACTTGCAATAAAAGGCAAAAATGAGATCCATCCTAAAGAAATTCAGCTGATGCTGGAGAAGATAAAGGGCCTACCCGAGGAAGCAACACTGAGCCGCATGACACTTCGCTGCATGCAGCAGGCTCAATATACTACGGACTGCGAGGGACACTTTGGACTTGCGCTCAAGTATTATTGCCACTTCACATCGCCGATAAGACGTTACCCTGATCTGCAGATCCACAGGATCATAAAGGAATATCTGCATGGGAACCAGGAGAACCAGGAAAACCAGGGGAAATCCGGAAGCACTTCCAAAGCCGTAAAGCACTCAGACAACTCACCTTCACTCAGTGAAGATCGAATAGCACACTATAATTCGATACTTCCATATGTCGCAAAGCATTCGTCTGAAATGGAGCGCAGGTCTGACGATGCTGAACGCCAGACTGACAAGCAGAAAAAGTGCGAGTATATGGCTGACAGGCTCGGTGAAGAATTCGAGGGAGTTGTCTCAGGCGTGACAGGCTGGGGTCTTTATGTGGAACTTCCAAACACCTGCGAAGGCCTAATTCCAATGAGCTGCCTCTTCGATGATTACTATGTTTTTGATGAAAAATCATATATACTTAGGGGCGAACGCAAAGGCGGAACATACGGCCTCGGACAGATACTGAAGGTAAAGGTCGCCGCGGTTGATATTATCAGCAGAACAATTGATTTCACGCTGGTGGATGAGAATAAAAAGCCTGGTAATGACAATGACAAGAATAATGACGA
>JAQWCI010000184.1 GCA_028706005.1 Lachnospiraceae bacterium | reverse complement strand
TACTGCCTGATCCCGTTCATGGTCCTGCCGCTTTATTCATCGTTCGAGAAACTGGACGTCAATCTTCTTGAGGCTTCAGCAGATCTGGGCGCGACAAAACTGAAAACTCTGAAAGAAATTATCATCCCGCTCACGGCGGACGGAATTTTCTCAGGATGCATCATGATCTTCATCCCATGCCTCGGATACTTCTTCGTCTCAGATATCCTCGGCGGCGGGAACGCTGATGTAATCGGCAATCTCATCGAGCGCCAGTTCCAGAGCGGCAACAACTGGCCGCTGGGTTCAGCACTTTCGATAATCCTGATAATCATCACCCTGCTTCTTGTTAAGGCATATCAGAAAATCGGAGGAAGCATGGAGTCGTTGGCTCTTTGATGCGACACCTTCGAAGAGGGCGGAGCATTCGTTGCATCACAATATCGTAAGGAGGTGAACTTTATGACTCGTGCCGGAAAAGCAAAACTAATGACAGGACTCGGAAGATTCTACACTGTTCTGGTATACATTTTTCTATTCCTGCCAATATCAGTCATTGTCGTGAACTCGATGAACGCGACGACATCCAAGCCGTACCTCTCATGGAAGGGATTCACTCTCTCCTGGTACGCAAAACTCTGGAGCAACACTGAACTTCTATCGTCGTTCGGCAACACGATGATAATAGCGATCGTCTCGACACTTGTTTCGACTGCAATCGGAACGCTGGCAGCGGTCGGTCTGTACCGGTACAGGTTCAGGGGCAAGGATCTCATCAACGGGCTCCTCTACATTCCGGTGGTCATACCTGAGATAGTCTTCGGAATATCACTGTTGTCGATGTTCGCCAAAATGAGCATACCCAGAGGAATGTTCACACTGATACTCGCACACATTTCTTTCTCAGTGCCGTTCGTGGTCTTCAACGTCAGGGCCTGCCTCACAAATTACGATATATCTGTCGAGGAGGCCAGCATGGATCTCGGGGCAAATCGCGTCAAAACATTTTTTAACGTGACTTTTCCGATGCTGATGCCTGGCATCACAGGCGGTGCGCTCCTGGCGTTCACGCTTTCAATAGACGACGTCATCATCAGTTATTTCGTAAACGGACAGACAAAGACTTATCCGCTCAAAGTGATGGAGAGCATAAAGAGCGGCGTTTCACCTGACGTCAACGCGCTCTCCACACTGATTCTGCTTGGCACCATTTTATTCGTTATCCTGACGCAGACAAATGTTTTGAAGAAACTTGTCAGGAAGAAGTGAAAATAGGAGAGGAGAGATTATGAAGAATAAAATCATCGCATTGGCACTGACATTTACAACGGGAGCGCTCATACTCGCAGGCTGCGGGAGCAGCGCTTCGGGGGCGTCCGCCGGAACATCATCATCGTCAGGCAGCAAAGACGCCGGGACACTGAATGTTTTCGTCTGGACAGAATACGTTCCGCAGTCAGTATTCGACGAGTTCACAAAGAAGACTGGAATCAAGGTAAATGTTTCGACTTACTCCAGCAACGAGGACATGCTTGCGAAGGTCAAATCGGAGACAGAGGGAACATATGATATCGTGCAGCCCAGTGATTACATGGTCGAGCTGATGATCGGGCAGGATATGCTGCAGAAGCTTGATCAGACAAAACTCACGAACCTTTCAAATATAGGGGAAAGTTACCTGAATCCCAGTTATGATCCTGGCAATGCGTATTCGGTACCTTATCAGGGAGGTGTCGGTGCGATCGCTGTGAATACAGCAAAGGTGGATCTCGATATTGACAGTTATGATGATCTCTTCGACTCGGCTCTTAAGAACAGTCTTGTCGTGCTCGATGATTACCGCGCCGTGATCGGTATGACAGCGAGAAGCATGGGATACAGCATGAATGAGACAGATACCGGTAAGCTGTCAGAGATATCAGAGAAACTGATGACGCTCAAGGACAACGTCAAACTTTACGATTCTGACAGCCCGAAGTCAGCGCTGATCGCAGGTGACTGCACTGCAGGTTTTGTCTGGAGCGCTGAGATAGCACTTGCAATGGAAGAAAATCCTGACATAAAGGTGGTTTATCCGAGTGAGGGCGCTTACCTTTTCATGGATAACTGGTGTGTGACAAAGGGAGCGAAGAACTATGACAATGCAATGACGTTCATAAACTATATGCTTGATCCAGATACTGCGCAGATGGTTTCAGCAGAATTCCCTTATCTGCAGCCAAACCAGACAGCAGTGGAAGCTATGGGCTCAGACTACTCGGACAACGAGGCCAAGAATCCTCCGGCAGAAGCTATTGCAGCCGGTGAATATGTGCAGAATCTTGATCCTGATGTTCTCTCAATCTATGACGACATGTGGACAAAACTGAAACAATAACAGATTGAAAGATTTTGCTGATGCATAGCTGAAAATGGGGTTTTGACCCCAACATCATAATCAAAGACAGAAGGACATTGGCAGGTAAAAACTATGGCTATTGATTTTCTTTACTTGAATGAACCGGACATGATAAAGGCGGGAGTCCTCGACGAGCTCCGCTGCATTGAGGCTATGCGCTCGACAATTTCGCTTTTCGGGAAGAAGGATTACCTTCTCGGCGGGCCGAAAGCAGATGAGCATGGTCTTCAGGTGAATTTCCCTTTTGAGTCTGACATCCCGGGGTTCCCGCTGGATGATGGACCTGACAGGCGTTTCATGGCTATGCCGGCTTACCTCGGTGGAAAATATCACATAGCCGGGGAAAAATATTACGGGTCAAATTCGCATAACACAAGGAAGGGACTGCCAAGATCGATTCTTATGGTAATGCTCTCAGATGTTGAGACCGGTGCTCCGATTGCGCTTGAGTCAGCAAACCTCCTGTCCGCAATGCGGACAGGGGCGATGCCGGCAATGGCCGCGCAGTATCTGGCAAAAAAGGATTCAAAAGTCCTCTCGATAATAGGCCCGGGCGCGATTGGAAAGTGTGCCATGAATTGTCTCCTGGCGGTGCTGCCTGAAATCGATGAGATCAGGATAAAGGGCAGCTCAATTAAATCTGCATCAGCTGCAGGGCTGGTGAAATATATTGAGGAGAAATATCCCCACATTGAGAAGATAAGCATATGTTCTTCACTGCAGGAAGCATGTGAAGGCGCTGATGTGGTGAGTGAAGCGATGTCAGTCAATAAGGCTGATATGGAAGAGTTCAAGCCGGAATGGTTTGAACCTGGATGCACCGTGTTTTCACTGGGAAGCTTTTATTTCACCGAATATGACAAGCTTCCGTCCGTGACAATGGTAGTCGACAATTACGGAATGTATGACAAGTACATGAAGAACTTCATGGCAATCGGCTGGACCGATGAACTCGGCAGACGCCGCAAGTGGGGCGCGATGGGCATGAATTTCGTCCATCTGGTCGATGAAGGAGTTATCGCAAGAGAAGATGTCATCAACCTGGCGGACATTGTAAACGGTGAGTGTGGCGTAAGAAAAAGCGATGACGAGATCATTTACTGCAGTATTGGCGGTATGCCGCTTGAGGATCTTTCATGGGGATATGAATGTTATGAAACGGCATCGAAACTAGGAATCGGACAGAATCTGAATCTCTGGGACGAACCGTATCTCAGATAACAAAGCGAGGTGTTTATGTATCCGACAGTTGATTTTATATTTCTTAATGAAAAAGACATGGTGAAGGCCGGTGTCAAGAACATGCCAAAGTGTATAGGCACAATGGAAGAACTTCTGCGCTGTGTACACAAAGGGGATTATGTCATGGCAGGAGAGAATCACGATTCTCACGGCGCACAGGTGTCATTCCCAACATCATCTCCATTTCCGGAAATGCCGCTCGATGATGGCGACGACCGCAGATTTATGGCGATGCCGGCATATGTAGGTGGAAGTTTTGATATGGCCGGAGTCAAGTGGTACGGGTCGAACATGAGCAATAAAAAGGTGGGACTTCCGAGATCTGTACTGACTGTAATGCTCAATGACAAAATGACAGGCGTGCCGCTCTGCCTGATGAGCGCGAATCTTCTGAGTGCATACAGGACGGGCGCAGTTCCCGGAGTGGGCGCAAAATATCTTGCACCCAAGGCCGCGAATACTGTCGCAATATGCGGACCGGGAGTAATGGGGCATACGGCTCTTGCGGCAATGCTTTGTGTGAGACCTTCGATAAAACATGTGAAGGTA
>JAQWCI010000034.1 GCA_028706005.1 Lachnospiraceae bacterium | reverse complement strand
CACGATCTTCTTCAATGTATCAAGTGTCGTGCCATCTCTGTCTTCTCCGACAGCGACTATTCCATCATCTCCGATCCCCATGATATTTCCCTCGTGGATCGTAACATTGTCAAGCATAGTGTCACGTACTGCATATGTCACTTCAGCGCTCTTTACTTTGCCGATTTCCTGACACATATTGTCTTTGTTGACATCTATACCGACCTCTGGCATGTAATTGATGACAGCCGTTATCCCCTGCGGAACAGTTTTGGTCGGTATTACAATAACATTTTTATCCTTCGTCATTCCTGCCGCCTGATTGGCCGCCAGAATGATGTTCTTATTATTTGGAAGCAGAAAGATCGTGTTACATCTCAGTTTTCCGATTGCCTCAAGCATATCCTCAGTGCTGGGATTCATTGTCTGACCGCCTGTGATGACATAATCAACACCCAGACCTTTGAATATCTCTTCGAGACCACTTCCGGCACATACTGCAATAAATCCTACTTCGCTGAACTGTTCTTTCTTATCCTCATCAGCAGCAGGCGCCTGTGCATTATTTCCTGTCATGGTAAACAGTGTTTCCTGATGCTCAAGACGCATGTTGTCAATCTTCATGTTTGACAGCTGCCCATACATAAGTGCACGCTGAATCGCTATGCCGGGGTCATTCGTATGAACATGGACTTTAACCACATCGTCATCAGCAACGCAGACTATTGAATCACCAATGGACTCAAGAAACGTCTTAATATCTTTCTCTGTCTTGACGTTCCAGCTCTTCTCATTCTTATCCAGCATAATAATGAATTCTGTGCAATAACCGAATTTGATCTCAACATTTGCACGGACTTCCGGATTTACAAGAGCCGCTCTTCCTGATTCGTGTGACTCGCTTTGGTCGACTTCTTCAGATGAGATTACCTTGCCCTGAAATCCTTCATATGCACCCTTTAGTACCTGTACCAGTCCCTGTCCGCCCGAATCAACGACACCTGCCTGTTTCAGGACAGGGAGAAGATCAGGTGTGGAAGCCAGGACTTTTTCTGCATATTCTATTACCTCTTTGCAGAATGTATCTATATCTGTCTCGCCTCTGTCAGATAATTCCCTTGCTTTTTCGGCAGCGCCCCTGGCCACTGTGAGGATTGTTCCTTCCTTTGGCTTCATGACCGCCTTATAAGCGGTATCAACTGCTTTGTCAAAAGCATCAGCCAGTACAGGTATCTCAACACTCGATGACTCACGTACTCCCTTGCAGAATCCGCGAAGAAGCTGAGAGAGAATAACTCCTGAGTTTCCTCTCGCACCACGGAGCGATCCCGATGAAATTGCCTTGCAGAGTGTCATCATATCCGGATCTTCACCAAGACCTGTGACTTCCTTCACTGCAGACATTATCGTCATGGTCATATTTGTTCCGGTGTCACCATCCGGAACAGGGAAAACATTTAATTCGTTGATCCACTCTTTGTTTGATTTCAGATTATAAGCGCCAGCTAAGAACATCTGTGAAAGCATCTTAGCATCGATTGAATTGCTGCTCAAAATCATGTCCTCCTGATTTTTTGATAAGAACTTAATCGATCACCTTGACGCCATCAACATAAATATTGATCCTGTCAATTTCCTGACCTGTAAAATCCTCTACTCTGTAACGGACATTACTTATGAGATTCTCCGCAACAGTTGGAATATTCACTCCATAAGAAACGATCACATGAAAATCTATGTCAATCTTGTTGCCTGGTGTGAGGGAAACAGTTATGCCCCGCGTCATTGAATCTTTCCTTAACAACTCTGCGAGACCATTCTTCATAACACGTGCCATGCCGACAATACCGAAGCACTCTGTCGCAACAGTTCCGGCATACTGGGCAATGACCTCGTTATCAATTGAAATACTGCCCATATGAGTATTCATGGAAGATGACTTCATAGTTACCTCCTGTCATATATACTGAAAATGCACTGCTAAACTCAAACAATTATACGACCATTTGGTGAAAATGGGAACCGTGTAAATTTCTCTTGCAAAAAAAAGGCGATTTTGCTAATATATCACTGTTGTGTTCAACGATCTCTAAATGTCAGGAGGTGTTAAAATGGCTAAATGTGATATTTGTGGTAAGGGCGCTCATTTCGGAAACAACGTCAGCCATTCACATAGAAGATCAAACAGGATCTGGAATTCAAACGTTCAGACCGTTACCTGCAAGGTAAACGGCGGCAACCGCAAGATGCATGTCTGCACAAGCTGCCTGCGTTCCGGCAAAGTAGAGCGCGCATAATTTGTATCTCTTACATTGATCCCTATGAGAAAGGAGGAAGTTATTGCTTCCTCCTTTTTGATGTGCAGTAATTTAATTTTTCTTTCCTGAATTCCTGTCTTTGTTTTCAGCCTTATCTTTTGCATGAGCAGGGAATGCTCTGTCGACAGCCTCGTCATCACCCATCGTATCAGAAGAAGCTTTGCCGGCGCTTATCTTATCAACTATATCCGGCACAAGATCCACAAGCTTTGTGAGGGCATCCTGCGTCTTAATATTCACAACT
Source organism: Lachnospiraceae bacterium (assembly GCA_028706005.1). Classification (GTDB taxonomy): domain Bacteria; phylum Bacillota; class Clostridia; order Lachnospirales; family Lachnospiraceae; genus CAG-791. Next base: position 15,100 of record JAQWCI010000034.1, on the reverse strand, counting down.
CTCACATTTCCGCCCCTGACTATAAGAACAGAGTTTGGCGACATCTTAGCTGAAACGCCTCCACCGCCTGCTCCTTTTTTCTCATCCGTATTGGCACCTGCGCCGCACCCTATTGTGACATCCGACAACGGGATTATCGTCGTATCACCCACTATCACAGGGTCGCCAACAACAGTGCGCGAAGTGAGCACTGCTCCTGTGCTCTCCATAAGAGAATTGACCATAGATGAAAAATAATTGTTCTGATCAGCCATAAATTCAAGCCCCCTTCTTAAACATTCTGATAATTTTTTTTATGTCTTTATCAAAATATATTGTCATTGCAACTGCAACAACAGTGAAGATCATTATTCTTCCCTTTGCAGCCGCTTTTATATCCATTTGATAATTCATGAACTCAGGTCTGATATTCACATGATTCAAAACAAGTGGATATGCCATACCTGTTATTCCCATGATTTTGCCTGTCTTCTCCGGATCTCCAGCTCCCACCGTTCCATTCACGGACCACTTGCGTGGAGCCACAGCCCGAATAAGCCTGACTATCTGTTTTCCGGCTTTTGCAAAAGCACTTTTGAACTCATCACTTTGTATGATTCCGACATAGTAGCCTGTATTTGCAAACACCTTTTTGATTTTATCATATATGCACTGCAGTTTGGAAATGATATTGCCAAAAAGAGATTTGTGCTCCGATTCCGGCGAAGTATCTGAAGTTTCACTTTTGTTTTCAGCATCAGCGCCATTTTCAGTTTCCGTACTCTTTTTTGAAGATGTGCGTCTGACGTTCTTGTTTTTTGTCTTTTTCTTTTTGCCGGGCTTATTCCTGCCAGTCACTGTGAACCACAGGATTTTCACCTTAAATGCAGGATCATCAGGATACGAAATGCCGCCCCGTACAAAGCCAAACAGCCAGGAAAAGCTGAAATAACCTGACAGATTCTCTTTGACCTTATCAAGATCCGGATCCTCATGCGGTTCGGGGTCTTCGGAAACACCGGCGCACCTGTAACATACAGGCACAAATAGTACTATCAGCAGCAGTGCAACAACTATTGCCAAAACCCACAGCAATACGGATCCGATTATTTTCAAAACAGGCAGGACTGCGATCATTTTGCGAAGTCCTCCTTATGAAAAAGAAATGAGACCACATCCGTCGAACCTGTCTTGTTGACCGCTTCCTTAACAATATCGGCGTACAAAGATATGGCGTCATCCTTGTCACATGCAAGCCCTATAATGTAAAGCGGATCCGATCTGTAGAATTTCTCCTGAAGAAAGGCACTGTGCATTATATCTATGCGGGTGCAGTCACGGCTCAGCATAAGAACATAGACTGAGATCATCCCTGAACGATGTCTAAGCCTCCACTTAATTATTTCCGGATCTTTAATTTTGTCACTCACATAGAGTCTTTTATAAAAAAGCATACTGCTCCAGACTTGTTTTGCCGGTCTCAAATGACTCTTATATCTTAACATAAACTCATTGCCCAAAGCAGGCATCAAACACTCTTCTTGCTATCGGCACCGCATAATCACCGCCGCTGCCAGCGCCCTCAATTATTACAGTTATACAATACTGTGGATCGTCCACAGGGGCAAAACCTGTAAACCATGCATGCGACTGGCTCTCGTCGTTCTGATCATACTCGGCAGAACCTGTTTTGCCGGCTGCTGTATATGAGTACCCCTTAAGTTTTGACGCAGTGCCCTCTTCAACGACATCCTGCATCAGTGTCTTCATTGTTGAGGCCGTGGACTCATCCATGAGTGTCGCATACTCCGTGACTCTGTTGCTGTCAAGTACAGTTCCTGATGCAGTCTTTGTGCTCTCGACCAGCCTCGGTTTCATAAGAACACCGTCATTTGCAACAGACTGAGTTATAAGGTTCATGTGGAGCGGCGACATACTCGTTGTACCCTGCCCTATGGCAATCTGCATCAACTCCTTTGCTGATGTCGTATCATCAAGATCAACAGTACTCTTTTCATAAGGATAATCGTATGGGAGACTTGAGTTGAACATAAACTTCTTGAGTGTATTCTCATAGCTGCTGCGGTCCAGCGATAATCCGATATTTGCAAAAGAACAGTTGCAGGATTCGGCAAATGATTTTTCAAAATCGACCTGACCGTGAGTCTCATAATGGAAACAGTGAATCGAACCTCCGTCTTTTTCAAACGTTCCGATGCAGTCAAAACTATAATTCTTCCATGTATCAGGATTCTCCTCTACATACTCTATGGCATCCAGGATCTTAAATGTCGATCCCGGCGGATACTGTCCCATCGTCACACGGTTCAGGAGGTTTCCCTGGGTATTATCCTCACTTAAGTATGTATCCCACATTGAATCGATCTGATTCGGGTCAAAATCCGGTTTGGACACCATTGCAAGAATATCGCCGGTCTCAGGATCTGTCACGATAACTGCGCCTGAATATGCGCCCAACGCATCATAAGCTGCCTGCTGTATCACAGGATCAAGTGTTGTATATATACTGTTTCCCTCATATTTGCTGTCTTTCTCATCGAGAGCTGCCTTCTCGGAAAGACTTAGATCTGAGTGAATGAGCGTGTAATTCTCTGCTTTTTCAAGTCCGCTTTTTCCCATTGTGCTATATCCGACAACATGTGAGAACACATTGGCAAATGGATAGTTTCTTGTCTCTGTACCATCTTTATCCGTGACAGTCTCAGCAAGCACCTGATTGTCAGCAGAATATATTGAACCTCTGATATTCTCTTCGAGCAGCAGCTGCTCTCTCCCGTTATAGTCATTTTCAAACAGTGTCTCTTTGTTATTTATAGAATAAGTGCATATAAATACAGTCATAGCAGCAAAAAGCGCAATAAAAAGCCACTGGACAAATAATATCTCATGCCTTATTTTCTCTTTTTCAGCCTGTCTGTCTTCGACAAAAGGCTTCCAGTTCTTATTCCTCATATATATTTATTTCCCGTGGTGTTCTTTCTGACCGTCATTCCCAGGGTCGTAGTTAATTTCCTTGTAATCGTTCAGATCAATATCGTCAAGTTCCGGATCCCACCCTCCGGTCTCATATGCATCCTCATTGGTCGTTTCATCTTCCGTCCTGCCAGCATTTGTCCGGTCATCAATGAACTCTGTCTCTTTGTATCCGCTGCTCTTTGGTGCAGCTTTCTTTCTGATCTCCGGAGTGTCATATCTGTCATACCTGTCTTCAGTATACTCGGAACGTTTTACCTGTTCCCGGAGCTGTCTTATCCGCCCGGTCTTTTCATGATCCGCCATGCCCCGGCGTTCACGGGCACGTCTCCGTCTTTCTCTTTCCTCCCGTTCAAACCTGTCCTCGAATGACTTAATTCTGTCCTGCTGCATTATGTAAATAGCTTCTATTATGGCAAACTGAATAATTGTCGACAGAACAGAACTGCCGCCGTAACTCACAAGAGGCAGCGTGACACCGGTAAGAGGGATAAACTTGATCTCACCACCTACAGTGAGAAAGATCTGAAATATGTAGACAACAGCAAAACCAAATGCTGTAAAGCGGTAGAACCTGTCCGCGAAATTAAGTGATATCCAAAGGATATCAAGGAAACACACAAGACATAAAGCAATCATCGAGAAGGCAAATATCAACCCCATTTCTTCACAGATTGCCGCAAAAATAAAGTCAGATGCTGCATATGGTATCTTATCCGGGGTTCCCTGCATCAGGCCTGCGCCGAAAAGCCCCCCATTAGAAATTGAGAACAGTGATTGCGTTATCTGATAGCCCATCGAATCAATGACGCTCCATGGGTCTCTCCATGCCTGTACCCTGACCTGAACATGTGAAAACAAGTGATAACCGACATACGAACCGGCTAGTCCTATAGCTGCTCCCGCCAGAAGATACTGCCATCTGCCGGACGCCAGAAATGTCATGAAAACATATGCCACAAAGAAAACAAGTGCTGTTCCAAGATCATTCGACATTACAAGAATGATGACATGAGCTGCCGATATGACTCCTGTAATAAAGACCTGACGCAGATCAGCTGACTCATAATATGCCGACGCCAGATAAAAAATAAACAGTATTTTCACGAATTCCGATGGCTGCATCGAGACACCGAACACGCTGTATGATAGTTTTGACCCCTGAGTCACTTGTCCCAGTAGCAGTACCACAAGCAGAGCTGCAGCGCCTGTCGCAGCGTAAATATAGGTGAGATTTTTCAGGTATCTCACCTTCTTCATGAGTGCAGGTATCGCTATCCCAAGAAAAAGTCCTACAGACGCGATTACATATTGTCTCACGGCCTTTTCATATGAAAGTCTTGTGATTATGATGAGGCCTATGGACAAAAGCATACAGACATTGATGTAAAGTGTTTTGTTGCTCTGTGGATAAATCGTGCCAAAAAGAACAATAGCGGCAGCCATTGTCACCGTCTGGAACAGCCAGAAAAAGACATACCGGGGGTCCATCGTCGCTGCATATATCGTCAGAAATGCTGCCGAATGAACAACAAAGAGCAAAAAAATCATTACAGCATCGGCTGCATTGCTCTTTTTCTTACCCGTCCGCCTCATCTGAATGAAAGCAAGCACCGTGTACAAAAGCATTCCGGCCGTCATTGCATATTTTGAAAGCGCAAGAATATAAGTCCGCATTAATTATCCCTGTTTTCTGGCTGTGCTACTCAGGTTTGTAATGCGACAGCTCAGTTGTCGCATTACAAACCTGGCGAGTAAAAACATGAATCTCTTCGAGATTCATGTTTTTCACTCTGCACCCTTGTGGAAATGACCGTTAGTGTATTCCGTGACCGGCATCTCTCCCACAGGAAGTCCATCAGCTATCCTGCGGAAAACACGCGACACATCAAGGGTCAGTTTATCACTTTCTGTCGTAAAACTCATCAACAACAGACCAACCGGTTTCCTGTTACTGTCTGTAAGTGCTTTATGAAGTGATACCGGAACGCTGTTATAAATAATATTCTGGCAGTGCGTGCAGAGCGTACGGACAGGCAGATTTTTGTCTTTTCGATCCTTAAGCTCATAAAATCCGTTTTCTGCGTTTTCACATGTTCCGGCAGTTTTTCTTATACAGTTTGCTGTGATCATCATGGGAACTCTGCCATAAACAAATAACCTGCTTCTGCCGTCACGATTAAGGTCTTTGGCCTCATATTCATCCAGCTCAAGTGGCAATATTGTCTGATCCGCGTATTTGCGGACAACATCCCTTGCTGACATGTTCCAGCAATATACAGAGGAATCTGTTATCACTGCTCCTTTATACCCATTGTGCCGCAAAAATTCAAGTGCTTCTATATTCCTGACAAGAGCACCCCTGTATGTACCGTCTGACAGCATGGAAAGAGCTTTCAGCATCCATTTTCCGTCGGTTTTCCTTATAACATATGGGAACGCCAGAATATCAGCCTCTCCGGTCAATGCCATGTCACCACTGTCATCGGCTATTATATCAGCTCCGCCCTCTCTTGCAGCCAAAGCCTGTCCTCTACCGGTTACTACAGCCATCAGTCGGCCCTCTGATACAAAACATATCTTATCAGGATCGCAGAGCAGGCTTAGGTTCTCCTGTGTATCCATATCATATATTTGCGTTTCAGAGTTATTTTTAATGTACCTCTCAAGCATTTCTGACTTGAGTTTTTCCAGTGCATCTCTCCTGAGTTCATTGATAGCGCTCACAGGCATAAAACTGTTATTGCCGGCATCAACAGTTATCCTGTCAGAAATAAATACAGTGTCACCGGTCTTACGCAGGCTCTTTTCAACACTTTGTTCAGAAAGCGGCGCCTTTATGGCCTCCATAGCAACAGCGCCTCTTGCAGTTACACTGATGCCATCTTCACTGTTCTCACTGACTGTAAGAGATGCTTCTGTTCCAGGTGATAACGTGATACCCTCGTTTATACTCACTTTGTGTATCGGGACGACATATTGATCATGAAGCCGAATGAGCAGCGCATCATCAGCTCCGCTGTATCCCGGTGCATCAAGTGCTATCATATCGCGCCCATTTCTTCTGTCATAGTAACCCGTGCTGAGCTCGCTGCGCAGATACAGGCTCTTTACAAACTCCATATCCTCAGAATCTATTCTCCAGGCAGAAGCATTTACGATACCATCAGGACTCTCATCCTTGATTCTGTAATACAGATCAATATACTTCCTGTACACCTCAGTAACACCGGCAGTATACTCAGGTTTTTTCATCCGTCCTTCAATTTTAAAAGAGTCTATTCCTGACTCGATAAGCTCAGGCAGGATCTCCAGCGTACACATATCGCGCATCGCCAGTGGATAGCACTCTTTTTTGTAACCACCTGTATCTGTCTTTTTACCTTCCCTGTCAAGAATGCGATAAGGCAGGCGGCACGGCTGAGCGCACATTCCCCGGTTCCCGCTGCGGCCACCGAGGAAACTTGACATCAGACATTTTCCGGAATAGCAGTAGCACATCGCTCCGTGAATGAAGGTCTCCACCTCTACAGGCAACTCACTCTTAAGACTTTTTATCTCCTCAGTGCCGAGTTCTCTGGCAGGCACTACTCTTGTCACCCCGAGGCGCATAAGGAACCTTACAGCATCTGCATTTGTGACAGACAGTTGCGTGCTGGCATGTATTGGAAGTCCCGGAAAACTCTCATGCAGTATCTTCATAACTCCGATATCCTGAACTATCACACCATCAAGGCCACGCTCTGCAAGCGGTCCGACAAAGTCCACAATATCACGTATTTCTTTTTCTCTTGTCAGAGTATTTACCGTGAGGTTTATCCGGACTCCGCAAAGGTGTGCCTCATCGATGCACTCCATCAGTTCCTCATCAGAAAAATTTTCTGCAAAAGCCCTGGCTCCGAAGTGTTTTCCAGCAAGATATACCGCATCAGCTCCGGCGTTTACTGCCGCCCTGAATGCATCCATATTACCTGCCGGTGACAGCAGTTCCACTCTCTTTTTCACTTTTTTCACCATTTCCATGCGTATTTTCAAGCTAATAATCAAACAAGGCTGCCGCTTAACGCGACAGCCCATGATATCATACATGTTTACATAATGCGTTCAGGATTTACTGCCCGATTCAAGACGGATGATTTTCCTGGCATTTTCATCATTTTCGTTCTGCGCCTTTTTGAGGCTCTTGTCCATAGCTTCAAGCTTCATCTGAGTTGTAACAAGCTCATGCTTAATATCATAAAGATCCTTCTCTTTGGATTTAATATCCTCATCCAGGACTTCACTGCGATGCTTAGACTTAAAGTAATCATCTGCAATATTGATCTGCAGCAGTAATGAACGCAGATCAGAGGAAAGGTGATTATACCCTTCTTCAGACTGAAGCTCATCTATCTTTCCATTGAGGTAAGAAGCGACTTTCTGAATATACTCCTCTCCCTCATACCCACTGAGAGTATAGACTTTGCCGCCTATTACGACTTTAGTTTCATTCTTGGATGATTCCATATACCCTCCGATACCTGTGCGCTTTCTGTAATCACGCACACACCAACATCTTTTCTATTTTAATCCCTGTTTACAGGCATTTCAAGACCAAGGTGATTATATGCTGCTTCTGTAGCGACTCTTCCCTTAGGTGTTCTGTTAAGAAAACCGTTCTGAAGAAGATATGGCTCAATGACGTCCTCAATAGTTCCGGAGTCTTCACCTATAGCAGCGGCGATTGTGTCAAGTCCTACGGGGCCCCCGCCAAAACCTGTGATAAGTGTCCTGAGCATTTTCTGATCAGTATAGTCAAGCCCGGCTTTATCAACATTCATCATGTCCAATGCTGTTTTTGCTATATCCAGCGTTATGATTCCGTCGTGCCTTACTTCCGCATAATCGCGGACGCGTTTCAAAATACGGTTTGCAAGTCTCGGTGTTCCCCGGCTTCTTTTGGCCATCTCAAGTGCTGCTTCATCATCAACTGTCACATTCAGGATCTTAGCAGAATTCAGGATTATTGTCCTGAGCTGCGGCGCGTTATAAAACTCGAGTCTTTCGATTATTCCAAACCTGTCACGGAGCGGTGCTGAAAGGAGTCCTGCCCTTGTCGTCGCACCCACCAGCGTAAAATGTGGCAAATCAAGCCGTATTGATTTTGCTGATGGTCCTTTTCCTATCATTATATCGATAGCGTAATCCTCCATCGCCGGATACAGCACTTCCTCTATCTGCTTATTCAGCCTGTGGATCTCATCGATAAAAAGGATATCGCCCTCTTGCAGACCATTAAGGACTGCGGCTATATCACCGGCCTTTTCAATTGCAGGGCCGCTCGTTATCTTAATGTTAACATCCATCTCATGAGCTATGATGCCTGCAAGCGTAGTCTTGCCAAGTCCGGGAGGTCCGAAGAAAAGTACATGGTCCAGCGGCTCTCCGCGCTTTTTTGCAGCTTCAATAGCTATTTCGAGATTCTTTTTTATATTATCCTGTCCAATATACTCTTCAAGTCTCTGCGGTCTGAGCGATCCTTCGATCTTCTGATCCTCTTCCGTATAACTTGTTTCTATCATCCGTTTTTCCATGGATATCCTCGTCGTTTATTGTCAGACCATGAACCCTAGCGCTTTCTTCAGCAGTTCCTCAGTTCCGGCTGCACCGGCCTCAGCCGCACGCTTTACCGCCTTCATCGCATCTACCCTTGAATATCCGAGTGCGGTGAGAGCATCGACCGCATCGGCTGCGTCCGAAGACAGTCCTTCTCCCTTTGCTCCGATGGCCTCTGTGCCAGAAAGCTCTGAAGCCGGAAGGACAATACTATCAAGCTTATCCCTGAGTTCCAGAACAAGCCTCTCCGCAGTGCGTTTTCCCACCCCGGGCGCCCTGGATATTGATTTTACATCACCTGCGACAATAGCAAATCTCAGGTCATCTGCATTCATGACCGATAAAAGCGAGAGTCCTGCTTTAGGCCCTATTCCACTGACTGTAATCAGCTTTTTAAAAAGTGCAAGTTCATCTCTCGACGAAAATCCGTACAGCGCAAGCTGATCTTCCCTTATATATGTATAGGTATAGACCGTCACCTGATCACCCACTGCCTCCAGACGCTCTGCAGTGGCAGGCGAAATCTGTATTTCGAAGCCCGTTCCGTTCACATCAAGTTCCACAGTTGATTCAGTTATATTGTCAACAGTACCTTTGAGAAAAGATATCAAAACAACCTCTATCCGGGCTCTACCCACGATTTATATAGTTTATGAGACCCTCAGAATCTATGATTTTCTGCATGAATTCAGGGAATGCCTGACCCCTGAATTCTTCCCCTGTAGTTTCATCCTTTATGATACCGCGTTCGAAATCGACCGACACTGTATCACCATCTGATATCTTATCATACGCTTCGTCGCACTCCATGATGGGAAGTCCGATGTTAATGGAGTTCCTGTAAAAGATCCTGGCAAAAGTCCTTGCTATAACGCATGAAATTCCTGATGCCTTTATCGCTATAGGGGCATGCTCTCTCGATGACCCGCATCCGAAATTCTTTCCCGCCACAATGATGTCGCCCTTACTTACTCTCGAGGCAAAACTCCTGTCAATATCTTCCATGCAATGTTTTGCCAGTTCTGACGGCTCGCTTGTAGCCAGATATCTGGCAGGAATAATTACATCTGTATCAATATTATCTCCGTAACGGATGACTTTGCCTTCTGCAGACTGCATAATATTCTTTCCTCCAAAATGTGCTTACGGTTATTCTAAATGGACACCGTGCGGCTTAAGTTCAATACCCGGTCGGATCAGCGATCTTTCCCTCGATTGCGCTCGCCGCTGCTGTAGCAGGACTTGCGAGGTATATTTCTGAAGTAACGTCACCCATGCGTCCTACAAAGTTCCTGTTTGTAGTTGACACGCATCTCTCACCGGCTGCCAGTATTCCCATATATCCCCCGAGACATGGTCCACAGGTAGGTGTGCTCACAACAGCACCGGCTTCTATGAATATCTTGAGAAGCCCTTCCTCCATAGCTTTGAGATAAATTGCCTCTGTCGCAGGAATCACAATGCATCTCATTCCTTCAGCAATGTGACGTCCTTTAAGTATAGCTGCAGCTGTCCTGAGGTCGCTCATGCGTCCGTTCGTGCAGGATCCGATAACCACCTGGTCTATTTTGATCTCAGGTATATCTTCAAAAGTCCTGGCATTCTCAGGAAGATGTGGAAATGCGACCGTAGGCCTGATTTCAGAAAGATCTATATTATAAACCTTTGTATACTCTGCATCAGGATCTGCAGAGGTAATTACACCCTGATCTGCTCCGTGTGCCTTTTCGTATTCTATGGTCTTCTCATCCACCGGGAATATACCGTTCTTGGCTCCGGCCTCGATCGCCATATTTGAAATTGTAAAGCGGTCGTCCATACCGAGCTCGGCGACACCTTCGCCTGTGAATTCCATAGACTGGTAAAGAGCACCATCGACGCCTGTCATTCCGATAATGTGAAGAATGACATCCTTGCCTGATACCCATTTCCCAAGCTTGCCTGTGAGATTAAACTTTATAGCTGATGGCACCTTGAACCACGCCTTGCCCGTCGCCATCCCGGCAGCCATATCGGTACTGCCAACGCCTGTGGAAAAAGCTCCCAGTGCGCCATATGTGCATGTATGGGAGTCAGCGCCTATTATGAGATCTCCGGGAGAAACAAGTCCTTTCTCCGGAAGCAGAGCATGCTCGATGCCCATCTGCCCGACTTCGAAATAATTCGTTATCTTGTTCTTCCTGGCAAACTCTCTTACACACTTGCAGTTCTCAGCCGACTTTATGTCTTTGGCAGGGACAAAATGATCAGGGACAAGTGCGATCTTATCCTTATCAAAAACGCCTTTATTGGAAAACTTATCCATTTCCTTTATTGCGACCGGCGCTGTTATGTCATTTCCAAGGACAAGATCAAGATCAGCCTCGATAAGCTGTCCCGTCTGTACACTGTCCTGGTGCGCATGCGCGGCAAGTATCTTCTGAGTCATTGTCATTCCCATAATTGTGTGACCGCCTTTCTTTGTTTCAGACTCTATTCCATATGGGGTGATTATAGCATATCCGGTGCCTTAGTGGACCGTCCGCCGAACAAACTTGATGTATAAAAAACACACCGGCAAATGACACGCCGGTGTGCTGACTTTGTAATGTTGTGCCTTACTGAGGATCAGTTGTTGATCAGCTTATCCTCTTCTTTGTTCCAGCTGTAAAGCTTGCGGATCTCAGCACCGACCTTTTCTGAAGGATGCTCTGCGTGAAGCTTTCTCATAGCCTGGAAATGCACCTGTCCGCCTGCTGAGCTCATCTCGAGCAGGAAGTCTTTTGCAAAAGTGCCATCCTGAATATCGGAAAGGATCTTCTTCATGGTCTTCTTTGTCTCAGGTGTGACGATCTTAGGTCCTGTGATGTAGTCGCCATATTCAGCAGTGTTGGATATAGAATATCTCATTCCTGCAAAACCTGACTGATAGATGAGGTCGACGATCAGCTTCATCTCATGGATGCATTCGAAATATGCGTTGCGGGGATCATAACCTGCTTCGCAGAGAGTTTCGAAACCTGCCTGCATAAGAGCACAGACACCACCGCAGAGGACTGCCTGCTCACCAAAGAGGTCTGTCTCTGTCTCAGTTCTGAATGTTGTCTCGAGAAGGCCAGCTCTTGCGCCGCCCATAGCATCACCATAAGCAAGTGCAAGTTCAAGTGCCTTGCCCGTAGCATCCTGCTGAACAGCTACCAGCATAGGTGTTCCCTTGCCTGCCTGATACTCTGAACGTACTGTATGTCCGGGTGCCTTTGGTGCGATCATGGTAACATCGATATCAGCTGCGGGTTTGATCAGTCCGAAATGAATATTGAAGCCATGTGCGAACATAAGCATTGATCCGCTCTTGAGGTTCGGTTCAACATCCTTCCTGTAACACTCTGCCTGCTTCTCATCAGGAATGAGCATCATGACTACATCTGCCATTGCAACGGCCTTTGCTACAGGATAAACTGTAAGTCCCTGTGCCTGTGCCTTTGCTACTGACTTTGATCCCTCATACAGACCTACAACAACATCCATACCTGAATCTTTCAGGTTCAATGCATGTGCGTGACCCTGGCTGCCGTAGCCGATAATGGCGATCTTTTTACCTTCCAACAGAGACATGTTGCAGTCTTCCTGATAATAAATCTTTGCTTGTGACATTTTTTCTTTTCCTCCTCTTTGGATTGGTTTTATAATAAAAATCTGTCCGACGCAAACAGCCATATCACGGCAGGTCTTTATCCTGATTAAGATATACTACATTTCCGACTCCCCTTGAAAGTCCCGCTATACCTGTCCGGGCGAGTTCCAATATCTCATACCCGTCCAGCAGCCTGAGGAATGCATCGATCTTGCCCTGATTACCTGTTATCTCTATCATAAGAGATTCCGGAGCCACATCAATGATGTTCCCTCTGAAGATATTTGTCACGGCAATAACGCTCTGACGCTGCGTTGCATCGCATCTTACCTTTATCATTGCAAGCTCACGGTATACCGAATCATCCGGTTTCAGCTGACGTATGTCGCGCACATCGATGAGTTTTGCCACCTGCTTCTCAATCTGATCGAGTATGTCATCATCGCCGTGCGTTACGATCGTTATCCTTGTGATCTTTGGATCTGCCGTCACACCGGCCGTAATGCTGTCAATATTGTAACCTCTTCTGGAAAAGAGTCCTGAAATACGACTCAGGATACCAAATGTATTATCAACCAGCAGTTGGTATACGACCTGTCTTATCTGCCCATCTTCTTCCATTTTCAACCTCATAACGGAGCAGCTCTGCCCCATCCGTTGTATGCGGACATCTGTCCGTCACAGTGAAATTAAACGCAATTATAGCGCCCGTCATTTCATAAGTCAACGTTAGCTTCTGTATCATTTTCTGAGCAATTCATATACCATATCCTGAATGGCGGCGCTTTCACTGTCCATTAATGCATTTTGAAAGTGCCAGAGTCCCAGTCCTTGTGATTTCCACGATGCTCACAGAGCGCATCGAATCAAGAAAGATCTGTACTCTTTCAGGAGTATCACACATCTGAACCGTCATAAGATTCCTGCTCATATCGACTATCGAAGCACCGCATATTTCACAGTTCTCAATGATATCCCTGCGGTTGTCTCTGTTGTACTTGAGCTTTATAAGCATAAGTTCGCGGCTCACAGCTTCCTGTTCATCAAAAGTCTTGACCTTTATGACATCAAGCTTTTTATTGAGCTGTTTCTCGATCTGCTCAAGTGTTTTGCCGTCACCGCTGGAGACTATTATCATGTTTGATACGTCCGGCTTGTCTGTCGTTCCGACGACAAGAGAGTCGATGTTAAAACATCTTCTCCAGAAGAGTCCTGCAACTTTACAGAGGACACCGGCTTTATTTTCAACAAGGACAGAATATATTCGTTTCATATATACCCTCATGACGAAGCATTTTATGCGATATCGCTTATCGCAGCGCATCGTCCACACTGAAAACTAATATTTATGCGAGCTCGTTCGGATCCACCATGACTTCAAGAAGGACAGATCTTTCATCTTTAAGGAAGGCATCTATTGTTTTCTCTCTGTCATCTTCGCTGTCAAGTTTCAGATAATCCATACCATATGCCGCCGCGATCTTCTCAAGATCAGGGCTTCCGGAAAGATCTGTCACTGAGAAGCGGTCATTATACGCAAAATGCTGATACTGTCTCACAAGTCCGAGCCAATTGTTCCTTATAACGATATTTTTGACCTGCACGCCGTATTCGCAGGCCGTAGCAAGTTCCATGAACGACATCTGGAACGCGCCGTCGCCGTTGACACCTATTACCTGTCTGCCCGGTGCTGCAAGTTTTGCTCCAATCGATGCTCCAAGCGCATAACCCATAGTGCCCATTCCGCCGGAAGTAAGAAATCTTCCGTCATCACGAATCACTGCATTTGCACATGACCAGAGCTGATTCTGACCGACATCCGCAACATATACCGCATCATCATCCATTGCAAGAGAAAGCGCCCTGATAAATGCCCTTGGATCCACTGTATTCCCGCTGCGGATCATCGCAGCTTTCCTGGCTGCTATCTGATTCTCATGAACAGTCTGCTTCCTATAGTGATCGATCTTCCCGACCCATTCTGAATAGTCTGATTCAAATTCAAGTTTCTCGAATTCCGCAAATATGTGTCTGATATCTCCGACTAACGGAATATTCGGCCCTGCATTTTTGCCTATTTCTGCTGGATCCACATCGATATGGACAAGAGTTTTCCCTTCAGTAATCACTGCAGGACGGTTTATTGATCTGTCCGCGACTCTCGCTCCGACAACAATTATCATATCGGCATCATTCATAGCCTGATTAGCGGAATACTGACCGTTATTTCCCACCATTCCGAAGAAAAGCGGGTGATCTGTCGGCATCACTGAAAGCCCCATCATAGTACATACAACAGGAATTCCGTGTTCTTCGGCAAAAGATCTTACTGATGATGCAGCATCTGAGAGCAGTACACCTCCACCGACGCACAGAAGCGGACGCTTTGCATCCTCAAGTTTGCCGGTCACCTTTCTTATCTGGATCGTATTGCCTGAAACTGTAGGCTTATATGTCCTCATTTTGACAGTTTCGGGATACTCGAACTTCTTTACGATTTCCTTCTGGACATCACAGGGAAAATCAATGAGTACGGGTCCCTTGCGGCCTGAGCCGGCAATAAAGAATGCTTCTTTGAAGATCTGAGCCACTTCCGATGCGTCACGTACTATATAACTGTATTTGACAAATGATTCCACCGCTCCGGAAATATCAGCTTCCTGGAAAACATCTGAACCCATCTGGTTAGAATCGACCTGACCTGTTATGCATACCATCGGTATGCTGTCCGCAAAAGCAGTCGCAATACCTGTTATTAGATTCTCCGCGCCCGGGCCGCTCGTCACGGCAACAACACCTGTTCTGCCGGAAATGCGCGCGTATCCGCTCGCTTCATGCGCCGCGTTCTGTTCCTGCCTAACCAGGATCGTTTTAATATTACTGCCTAAAATACTGTCATAAAAAGGGCAAATGGCAACG
>JAQWCI010000183.1 GCA_028706005.1 Lachnospiraceae bacterium | reverse complement strand
CTGGCACTCATCAATTTTCTTTCCGGCTTCCTCTATCCTCTCTTCAAGGCTCTGTTGTCTGTGCCGTAAATCCGATGAGTGGTACTCTGTCTCAGCTTTCTCCGTTTTGGCAGTAAGCTCAGCAATCTGCTTTTCAAGCTCCCCTATTTCTGACTTGTACTCCTTAAGCTTGTTTTCAGCCCGAGTCGCTTCATCCCTGAATTTTCTCTCTTCCTCTCTTGCCTCTTCCTGCCCGGCTCTTTCAACTATATACTCCTGCTGAAGAAGGGTGTCCTGCGCTTTTTCATAATTATCACTGTCATTGTGGATTGCCTCGAGCACACTTATCTTGTCCTGCGTTCTTCTGGCATCATCCTCAAGGCGCTTATATATCAGGATGTCGCTCTGCATGTCCTCGACCACTATTTCATTGTGAATATCACATATGGATTCTGTGATGAATTTTTCTATATCCGCTATAGGCGTGAACGGCACGGCCTTTCTAAGAAGTGTGAAATACTTGCCGTTGACATTGCCGAAGCGCGCCCGGAGTTGTTCTCTGTACTGGCGGTTCGTGTCGCAGATGTCATAGTTCTTCCTGCCGATCTCATTGTTAAGATAAGACTTTAAATCCTGAATACTGAGGGGGACATTTGTTTTGACATCGACAAAGTGATTATCCGGGATCCCGCTGTGCGTGAGGACCACCCATTTGTAGTCATACTGCAAGTCTGCATAGCAGTCCGCGACAAAACAAATGGTAAACGGTGTGTCTGTTTCCGTGTCCATAAATTCGAGTGCAATATATGAGGTAAACGGGCCTTTGCGCAGATAGTTGTAACCGGTCGATCCGTCATCGCCGTTCTGCCAGTAAAGGTAGCTTTTAAGTGTCCTGTTGGCATTTTTGTTCGCAGCCTTGTTGAAATATGTGCCCTGTGTATCGCCAAGGAGCATCAGCTGGAGCGCATCTATGATCGTTGATTTTCCGGCAGCCGTCTTGCCCGTGAAGAAATTGAGCATGCCAAAATCTATCAGTTCATTCTCATAGCTGTACCAATATGTCATCAGCATTTTACTGAGTTTCTTCATATGACCTCCACATCATGACGCAGCCATTTTGCGACGTCAGTCTTCTGTCGTTTCGTCGTCTGCCGCTCAGTCATCTGTCGTGCCGTCGTCTGCCGTTCCGTCGTCTGCCGCTCCGTCGTCTGCCGCTCCATCGTCTACAGTTCCGTCTCCGGCAGTCTCGTCAGAATCGTCGATGAGCCTGTTCATACTTGCGATCTGGTCAGCTGACACTACAAACAGGATCGTAGGCAGGATGAGGATCCTGGTGTCCGCATCTTCCCAGGCTCCATCTTGTTTTGCCACGATCTGAAAACGTGCAAGAAGCCGCAGTGATTCGTGTATCTCGCGGTTTGCCGGTTTCTTTGTGATTGCGCCAAGCGTTATCATTTTCTGAACAAGGTCACCGGTCGTTGTGAATATTTCGTTGCTGAGCTGCAGTTCTTCTCTCGTCTCCTCGAAAATGAGGCGGAGCGTGTACAAGGACAGCGTTGTCAGCTTATCAAAATGCACACGATTGTAGTCATTGGTGCTGACAAGTGAAATCACTCCATACGTTGAATCACGTTCCAGATGAAAGCCGCTGTATTCAAAGTAGTCCTGAAAGAGTGCGAAATTTCTCTCCACAAATCGATAATCAGGATCGGCCTTTGTAATTCCATTGGCAAAGTCATATTTATCCGAAATCAGGAATGTGTGAGCGAGAAGCATATTCACTATCCGCTTGAAGTTCTCCTGTTCCTGCATCCCAAGTCTGTTAAAGTCTTCCGTGAACATTTTGCTCCTCCGGTGTCATTTTCTGTTGCATATCCTGTTGCTCCTGGCTTATTTCTTGCATATCCTGTTGCTTCCTGGCTTACTCCTTACCTGCATTCTTATCAGGCTTCTTAACTGGCTTCTTATCTGGTTTCCTATCTGACTTCCTGTCTGACTTACTATCTGACTTCCGTATAAACTTCACTTCCGGCAAACTGTAGCCACTGACATCCACATTGTCTTCACTGAATTCTGCGAACTGAACAGAATATGGGGCGGTCTTTTCTCTTCCGCGTATTGTTCCCAACAAAAACATTATGAAATCCTCAGAACCTTCAATTCTTATTTCTTCTGTCGAAATTTCTCCGGCCGCTGTTCCAGGCGCCGTATCGAATAACGACATCACATAATCATCTATCTTTTTATTCGTGTACTGTCTGCGTACGTCATCAAGGAAGTCACTGATCATGCCGTCAGAGAGTTTTGACGCGCTGAGTGCAAGTGGCCTGCCCTCTGATCTTTTCGTGCGCTTCACTCTTGTATACGGCGACTGACTGTCATAATAACAGTGTCTCCAGACCCGGATCGATTCTTCCATTGATCCCAGTATTTTTTTGTTTCCACTGTTATGCAGGAGATTCACGAGACGTCCCTTGACGCTCTGATCCACATTCATGAAATAGCTTATCTTCTCAACAGATGCGCGTGTGTACTCGGTCTGTCTGTTGTCAATATCATCGATCATTTTCTCGACGCTGTCGTATATGTCGGTTATGGTGTTGATCATGGTGATAACGTTATCGTGGTCTGCGATGTCCGCAGATATCTCACTGTCAGGCTCCATTCCCCGCGTACGTAAATTTTCATCGGTGCCAGACCTGCCACGGCTTCCGGTCACATCAGCATTATTGTAATTTTCCTTTGAGAAAGCATGCCTCTGCCTGCCCTGCGCCACGAGTGTGTTTATCATTTCGTCGTCCAGCAGCCAGGAATTCAATATAGCCAGAATTGAGTTTTTGAATCTCGGTATGGAATCTATTGTTTTGAGTGGATAATAGACCGCGTTGTAGATCTGTTCCTTATACCTGTCAAAATGCTCAGCAAGAATGTTGTTCACATTTGTCTCATTCAGAACACGCTGATTATATCTTCTGATATTGTTGTAAAGAGTTTTGAGTTCATCTACAAGTTTTGTTGTGTTATTGTAGGCGCTGTTGAGCGCTGTATATGCAAAATCAGGCGTATCTGCAACGCTTTTTAACGTCGCATATGTAGCAAAAACATAGCTGTTATATTCCCGCACGCGCTCTGTGGAAAGGTCATGCAGGATGTCGATTATTGCAATGGCATAGTCAGGAATAGTGATGTTCTCCTCGAAAGTGCCGCGTTCAGTCTCGATCTCAAGCCAGCCCGTATCACGAAGCTTGCGGACAAGGAAATGTATCCTTGCCGAGAGATTATCATTGCCCTGATTTCCCTGAAAAGATCTTGTTGCGCGTTCATCAATGCCGGCTCCGCTACCCGCCTGTTTACCTGCGGCCGATCCACTGCCGCCCGACAATATTCCACTGCTGTGGGGCCCTTGTGTCACTGTTGCGCCGCTGTCAGGCTTGCCTGCGGTTGGCCCACTACTGTCCGGATTTTCGTCGGCGCTGAAATCCGCGCTGATTATCGTGTTTTCCATGGAGCTTATAAGCATTGCATTGAGATCATCACGTCTTATAAGAAGTTCTGTTTTGAATGCATCGCGCAGCACAAACAGTGCCTGCACGTACAGACGCTTGTTTGGTGATGTTAATATGCTGAAAAAGTTTTCCGGTACCACTTCAAATATATCCATATGCTGGAATGCCACTTGCTCCCTGAGATTTGTTATGTCGACGCATTAGGTGCTGATTCTTACAGGCTATGCCTGGTTTTCACCGCTATGCCTGCAGATTTATTTACAATTTCAGTTTCCGCTACGTATGATTCTACTTCAATTAGTGCATTTCCGGAAGATTATTTCTCTTTACCCGCGAATTTGTTGCTCTGCACCTTTTCGCGGGTAAGCGAGCTCAAGGACGCCTTGCCGAGCCTGCTTCTTTACCCGCGAATTCATTGTCCTGCTCCTTTTCGCGGGTAAGCGAGCTGACGGACACCTTGCCAAGCTTGTCATTTTACCCGCGAATTCATTGGTCTGCTTTGTTTCGCGGGTAAGCGTGTTTAGGAGCATCATGCCTGGCTCGATTCTTTACCCGCGAATTTGTTGCTCTGCTCCTTTTCGCGGGTAAGCGAGCTGACGGACGCCTTGCCGTGCCGGCTTCTTTACCCGCGATTTCATTGTCCTGCTCCTTTTCGCGGGTAAGCGAGCTGAAGGACGTCTTGCCGGGCCTGCTTCTTTACCCGCAAATTCGTTGGTCTGCCCTGTTTCGCGGGTAAGAGTGTTTAGGAGCATCATGCCTGACTCGATTCTTTACCC
>JAQWCI010000182.1 GCA_028706005.1 Lachnospiraceae bacterium | reverse complement strand
ACATAAAACATGGAAAGTATGTCAACGCGCATTTTTGGCGTTTGTCAATATCGCAATTTGTTTTTGAGCACTTTCTGCAATTATCGCAATTTGTTTGAGTGGTTTTCTGTACTGTGTAATAGATATGTCATTTGACTTATAATAACTTATCTGTAGTCGATGGGAATCAAAGTTGTGTAAGCGTTTCCTGTTCCTGCTCAAGTTTTACGTGGTTTTCCAGCATGTACATAATGACATCATGGAACACTTCGTATTCAGGATCATCTATAAGTTTTGAAAGTGAAGCAAGATACTGGTTTGATCCGTCATTATCCGTTGAAGCCCCGCCAATAGAAATTGTGCGGTCGCTGTACTGCTTAAGTGTAGCGACATCCATCTTCATCGGTATTGCCGATGGCGCAACTCTCTCACGCAGCATTACGAATATCCTGAATCCTCCGAGGTCAATGTCACTCCAGTGAAAGATCTTAAGTTTCTCCCCTGCATCGCATAGCATTTTGAACCATTTCTCGCGAACCGGGCTTAGAAAACCGCCGTGCCATATAACGAGTTCGTCAGACTTCCGCTGCGTTGAAACATACCATACATAATTTGCCAGATTCTCTATGAAAATCAGTCGTTTTGTATCAGATATTTCTACCGCGGTCACATGGCGCAGTGTGATGGAATTCATATATGCGCCGAATTGTTGACTTGAATAGTCAATAAGCTGACCGTCATCCGAATGGCTGTCAACCGAATGATTGTCAGCCGGATGGCCGTCGTCAAGTTTCACAGTTACATTTCCGGTAAACTGCAGAATTTCAGGCCATCGCGTGATTCCGTATTGCTGCATCAGCTCATCGCAAGACACCCCATCCTGTTCTGATGTGGATCCCATGCTGCGTCTGTACACCGCCCGAAGCAATGCCAGTGCTTTGGACTTCACGTTCTTCTCGTAATATTTACTGTCACCGTACAGCCTGCTGCTCATGATCCGTTCCATGATCTCGCCGCCATCATCAGATACTGAATCGAGACTTTCCACGAACTTCAACAGATCCAGGTCACTCTGAATGTCATCTGAAAATGGGGCAGGAATGTGCTTTTTATTCATCAGTGCTTCATGGCAATCAGTAAGAAAGCCGATGATTGCGCCCATATCTGCGCCATAAACAGAACTTCTCTGCAAGTGATTTATTGTCTCTGAAATCATTACCTGCAGCTCATCAATAACTTTTATCTGCGGTCTTTTCCCCAGCGCCTTATAGGTTTTCTCAAGTGCCTGCGGTTCTGTTATGAGCCATATCCGATCGACCAGATTATTCTTCTCATATCTGACCCACTGAAATCCGACAAGCCCCTTTTCCTGCAGATCTCGAAGTGCAGCGGCAAAACATCTGTTGTTCTCCGGGTCTTCAAGTGTTTTGCAGAGCTTCGGCTCTTTGTCCATGACAAGCAGAACACGCCGCGTGGATGAGCCATCTCTGAACCCGGCACTCCGCTCGTATTTTTCTATGAGCCTTGAGAGTATTTCAGTCTCATATTCACTTTGAGTATGAATCCTGTCATTATCCAATTTCACTCATCGTCTTCCGATGCCTCAATTTCATCACTTACCTCATCAATTTCTGCCGGATCGAAGTGCCTCGTAAATGACCTTCCGCCATCCTTGTACACTACAATGTTGCGGTCTACAAGCGGTGCAATGTCAGGGATCTTATCAGGCGGAGCTGAGAAAACAGCCTGCAGTCCGAACTTTCTGAGCATTTTTACACTTTCCTGAATTCGCTCGCCGTCCATCTTGCTGAATGCCTCGTCGAGGATTATGACTCTGATAGTATTATTCTTGTTCCTGCTGCGAACGCGGCACACCTGTGAAAACGAAGCCAGCAACGCAATATAGAACGGTATCTGCGTCTCTCCGCCGGATTTGGATCCAAGTGTCCTCGAAAGTCTTTGCTCCGTCCCATCCTCACCCTTCACCACAAGGTCGAAAACAACATATGTTTTGTAATCAGTAAATTTCTTTATGTTCTTCTCATATTCTTCGCGCCGCTCTGAGCTTGTCTCTGTTTCATCCCAGATCAGCATGCGGAATAATTCATCTATCTCTTTCTGGTACTTATCGTTAAAACTCTGCGATGCTATATTCCAGTCGCCGGTGTCCATGAGCATCGGGTCCATGATCATATCGTAGAATCCCCGGTATTCCGCTCTCGGCGCAATCGTGAAATGATACTGATCCGAGCCGAACTGATAAGCCCTGACCGACGCATTCAGCTCATCTATCTGCTGCCTCACTGTCTCAATATTGGACTTCAGTTTCGCTATGAAATCATCCCTGAACTGGTTGTATGCTTTTGTCTTTGAGTCCTTGATTTTTTCAATATAATCCGGGAGCTTTATGTCACGCAGCGCTGCAAGTTCATCGTCATACTCAGTGTTCTGCGCCGCATTCACATCGTGCCCCATCTTGTAAATTCCGTTGTATTCAGACCTTCTCTGCACAAGTGTATTGTGAAGCAGATCCATCTCTGTCCTGGTCCTCACAATCTGCCTTGCAAAACTGTCTTTAAGCGATAGCTGCGACCTGCTGTCCCTGCCGTTCTCACGCTCGAATCTCGGCTCGCCTGTAGACCTTATCCACTCATCCTGATATTTGGCTGCAATCGCATCTGCGATCTGTGACAGCCTGTTCATTATATCCGGAAGATTCTCATTCTGAATCCTTGCAAGCGCTATTTCCGTCTTGATGCATTCATCGTTGAAATTCTGCTTTCTGCTTTGCATATCCGCGTTGCGGTGCTTCATGTCGTCAATGCTTGCTCTCAGTTTGTCCAGCCATGTGAAATCAAGCCCGTCAAGTTCGGTCTGCAGATTCTGTCTCTTCTTCTCTTCTTCGTGCATCGAAGGGATCGCCTCGACGGCTCTTCTGTGCTCTTTTGCCTCGAACTCAGACAAAACATGTTCTTCCGCAGCGTTCGATATCAGCCTGTATTCATTTGCAAGCTTCTGCTCTTCCCCGCTCTTTTCCTGCAGCAGAGCTCTCTTCGTCGCCAGCTGCTGTTCCATTGATCTGCGTCCGATAAACGGATCCTGATATCTTGCCGGATTGATGCGGCGGCTCACATATCCCTTGTACAGCATCACGCTTCTCGTGATTCCTATCCTGTATTTGTTCAGCTCATCTACAGACTCACACTTCATCACATTTCCGAGAAGATAATCAATATACAGCCTTGCATCCGGGTCATCCGTCTCAATCTCTTCTGAGAGCGACCCGGCCCCTGGCGTCGCAAATGTTTTGCCTTCCTGATCCCTGCGAAGTTTCCCGATATCGATGAGGCCGGCGTCATATATTCCGAGCTCCTTTCGTGCCTCATCATAAATGTGCAGTGCCTTCCTGTAGTCCTTTTCCGGGACGAGAAGATAGAACTTCTGCCTGTCCAGATACCCCTCGATCGCATCCTGCCACGAGCTGTCCCTGACTTCGAGCAGATCCGCCAGTATTCTCACATCGGTGACTCCCGATAACAACGCCTTAAGATGCAAAACATATTCAGGATACGGTTTAATTCCCTTCTCCAGGTTCTTGACCTGCGTTCCCAGGAGCGTAATATCCTGCCGCAGATTGCGCAGCTTTACCTTCAATGCACTTGCTTCATCATTGAGAGACTTGCTCAGCTTTCTCATTGAGTCAGCGCATCGTTCGAAGTCAAAACTCTCAATTCCACTCTCTGTTATGTCAGCCATGGAATTGATGAGTTCTGTGTCATCTGTGCTTATGATCTGGTTTCTGTCAGCATCCACATATGTGTCGGCAGCACTGGCCATGTCGGACTCTTTATAATTCTCATCGTTTCTGACTGTCTTTGTCTGATCCAGATGTGCTCCAAGATTCATTCCGCGCAGATTCCACAACTGTTTCTTCCAGCTATTCCCGTAATTCCTTATCTGCGCAAAAGCATCTGTCAGTGCCTTCTGGCACTCATCAATTTTCTTTCCGGCTTCCTCTATCCTCTCTTCAAGGCTCTGTTGTCTGTGCCGTAAATCCGATGAGTGGTACTCTGTCTCAGCTTTCTCCGTTTTGGCAGTAAGCTCAGCAATATGCTTTTCAAGCTCCCCTATTTCTGACTTGTACTCCTTAAGCTTGTTTTCAGCCCGAGTCGCTTCATCCCTGAATTTTCTCTCTTCCTCTCTTGTCTCTTCCTGCCCGGCTCTTTCAACTATATACTCCTGCTGAAGAAGGGTGTCCTGCGCTTTTTCATAATTATCACTGTCATTGTGGATTGCCTCGAG
>JAQWCI010000181.1 GCA_028706005.1 Lachnospiraceae bacterium | reverse complement strand
CGGAAGAGAATGGCGGCGCTTCGAAGGCGAGGAACACAGGAGTCAGGAACGCCACAGGTGAGTTCGTGTCATTCATAGATTCGGATGATTACATAGAGCCGGAAATGATTGAAAGTCTTGTCAGTGCTACAGACAAATACCAGGCTGACAGTGTTATCGCCCAGTGCGGGAGAAGAGAACAGGACGAAGCGGGCAATCCGCTTCCGAACGCATTGCCGGAGCAAAAAGAACTCAAAATCGTGGAGTCGGTGGATTTTATTGAAAGCCTGCTGCTTTATACGGGCGAATCATCGCTGTGCACCAAACTGGTTTCGAGAAAACTTCTTCTGGAACATCCTTTTGCGGAAGGCGTAATGTGCGAGGATTTTCTGCTCTGCATACAGCTTGCCATGGAAGTAAAAGGAATTCTTCAGATCCCGATGGTCGGATACAACGTTGTGCACCGCGCCGGATCTGCTACCAGAAGAGCAAATTCAAATCAGTTTTCGAAAGCATATGTGGACATAATAAAACATTCTGATTATGTCGAGAAGGACCTGGTTCCTGTCATGTCAGAGGAAAGCGCGACATTCGCACAGTCTGCACGGCGCTTCGGTCTTTACCAGAGAATGGACTACATGCTCCACGTGCCGATCGCCGACATGAACGCAGACAACGATTTCTATGACTCGGTCTGCCGTTACCTTAAGGCCCATTACGCGGACACCCTCAGGAACCCCGGACTTACGTTTAAGAACCGCCTGTACCTGACACTCTTCACTATCTGCCCGAAATTCGCAAGAAAAGTACACGCAACGATAAGACTATAATATATCTATGCGCCGATTTCTCAGGAACGATTGGCGTGAGCCGCCGGTTCTGCGCTTTTTATTTATGCAGAACCGATACAGGCCAGCCAATCGGACTGAGAAATCGGCGCGGGCACATGATGGCGTTGTCCTGCCGGTTCTGCGCTTTTTATTCATGCAGAACCGATACAGGCCAGCCAATCGGACTGAGAAATCGGCGCGGGCACATGATGGCGTTGTCCTGCCGGTTCTGCGCTTTCTATTTATGCAGAACCGATACAGGCCAGCCAATCGGACTGAGAAATCGGCGCGGGCACATGATGGAAATTTATCTTGATTTCATTTTCGTCCTATGGTACGATAACGTTCCGTGGGACGTTTTGTGTCCGCGATTATCCTTGCTCTCCACAGTGGGAGGGCCAGAGACCATAAGGAGGTAAATGAGCATGAACAAGTACGAGTTAGCCGTCGTTGTGAGTGCGCAGATCGAAGACGAAGCCAGAACCGCTACAGTCGAGAAGTGCAAGACCCTTATCGAAAGATTTGGTGGCACTATCACCAATATCGACGAACAGGGTAAGAAGAGACTGGCTTACGAGATCCAGAAGCAGAATGAAGCATATTATTACTTCATCCAGTTTGATGCTGATGGCTCGGGAAACGCCGAGATCGAAGCGCGTATGCGTATTATGGCAAATGTACTCCGTTATCTGTGCGTCAGACAGAACGAGGCTTAACGGAAAGCAGAGGTCACAATGAATAAAGTAATACTTTTGGGGAGACTTACAAGAGATCCCGATGTCAGATATACCCAGGGCGATAACCCGATGTGCATCGCAAGATATACACTTGCGGTTGACAGAAGAGTAAGCAGAAACAATCAGGACGGACAGACAGCTGATTTTATCGGCTGTGTCGCATTTGGTAAATCCGGAGAATTTATTGAGAAGTATTGCCACAAGGGCACGAAACTCTGTGTCACCGGACGTATCCAGACGGGCAGTTATACGAATAAGGATGGGCAGAAGATCTATACGACCGATGTAGTTGCCGAGGATCAGGAGTTTGCCGAGAGCAAGAGTGCTCAGGGACAGGGCGGATTCAGCGGCGGATACAGCGGACACAGTGCAGCAGCACCTTCACCTGCACCGGAGTCGGGATCTTCAGCGGCAACTTCAAATGCCGCTCCCAGTGTGCCTTCATCC
Organism: Lachnospiraceae bacterium; assembly: GCA_028706005.1. Classification (GTDB taxonomy): domain Bacteria; phylum Bacillota; class Clostridia; order Lachnospirales; family Lachnospiraceae; genus CAG-791. The sequence continues at coordinate 2,314 of JAQWCI010000181.1, read as the reverse complement.
ACAGGCAGCAGTGAACAGCCTTCGGCAGCAGAAGGATTCATGAATATTCCGGACGGAATAGATGAAGAACTTCCTTTCTCATGAGCCGCGGGGCAGATCCGGAGTAATTTGGCGGATTAAAAATCAGGAGAAAACAGATCATGGCATATACGAAATCTGATAGAGGAGGAGCACCTTTCAAGAAGAGAGGCGGCTTCCACAGAAAGAAAAAGGTTTGTGTTTTCTGCGGTAAAGAGAGCACAATTGATTACAAAGATGTATCAAAACTCCGCAAGTATATTTCTGAGAGCGGAAAGATCCTTCCCAGAAGGATCACAGGAACCTGCGCTACACATCAGAGAGCTCTGACAGTAGCGATCAAGAGAGCACGTCATCTTGCAATGCTTCCTTACACAGAAGTCTGATATTATTAAAGAGCCACCGGATTTTCCGGTGGCTCTTGTTTTTTTGGCGCGCGCCATATGCATAGCACTCCCTGCTCACAATCAAAGCGCTTTATCGACAGCTCCAAGGACTTCCCCGATTTTACCGTCAATGGTGAGCGAAGCCTCAGCATCGCGGGATGTTGCGCCCTTATTGATGAGTACAAGTTTGTTCCCGCGGTAGTAGTCAATCAGGCCTGCAGCCGGATATACGGCGAGCGAAGTCCCGCCGATTATCAGGACGTCCGCATTCCTTATAAAGCTTACGGCCTCTTCCATTGTGCCCATATCAAGACCTTCTTCGTAAAGGACAACATCAGGTTTTATCCTGCCGCCGCAGCCTGGAACATCGCAGACAGGGACACCTTTTGAATCTGCAATATAGTCTATATCAAAGAACTTGTGACAGCGCTCGCAGTAATTACGGAGCGTGCTGCCGTGGAGCTCGAGGACCTTCTTGGAGCCGGCCTTCTGGTGCAGCCCATCGATATTCTGAGTCACAATAGCCTTGAGCCTGCCTTCTTTCTCCCATTTTGCGAGAGTCTTGTGCGCCATATTTGGCTCTACGCCTTTTACTATAAGCTTATCGCGGTAAAATTTGAAAAACTCTTCAGGTTTTCTTTCATAAAATGTGTGGCTGAGGATCTCCTCAGGCGGGTAGTCGTATTTCTGATGATACAGACCATCTACCGAGCGAAAATCCGGGATCCCGCTTTCAGTCGAAACGCCGGCCCCACCGAAGAAAACGATATTGTCTGAAGCACGCACTATATCGGCAAGTTCTGTTATCCTGTCTTCATATGTCATTGTCTTACACCCCCTTACGTTTTATTATAAACTGATATGAGAGGGACAGCACTTAAATTTCCGGTATGAGGTGAACATGGCAATCAAAATGATAGGACTTGATCTTGATGGAACAGTCCTTAAGAATGACAAAACAATATCTGACAGGACAAGATACGCGCTTGAAGAGGCGGCATCGCGAGGAGTAATAATAGTCCCGGATACAGGGAGACCTTTGTCAGGAGTCCCGGAGAATATTATGAAACTTAAGGGTCTCAGATATGTTATAAGTTCAAACGGGTCTGCGGTCCAGGATCTTGATAGTTGCAGCAGGATACTTGAGGCGTCCATGCCGTTTGAGAGTTGCAGAAGAATGCTCGGCAAATATGCGGATCGCGAAATACCGAGAGAAGTTTTTATTGGCGGTTACGGTTATGAAGAAGAGCATTCCATGGAACTGATGCTGGAAAGACTCAGAAATAAAGCCTTACTTCCGTATTACAGGATGAGCCGCAGGATCGTGGATGACCTGGATGATTTTCTTCTTGGTTTCACTTCAGATAAAGATGAGAAACGTCGATATGAAACAGGATCACAGAGTGGTGTGGACAGTATTGCCATGATGCTCAGCACGGCGGATGAACGTTCTGAGATAATAAATGATTTTGAAAAAGATGTAACATCCGGGGATTTCGAAGTTATACCGGTGAAGGGATGGGATATTGAGATATGTTCGCCATTGGCCGGCAAAGGCAGGATGCTGAAGAGACTCGGCGTTGAGCTCGGCATTTCGGATGATGAGATCATGGCTGTAGGAGACGGCGGGAACGACGTTTGTTTTGCCGGATCTATACCATTCACAGTCGCGATGGGTAACAGCTCAGAGTCCATGCTTGAGGCGGCGTCTTATGTCACCGGTGATAATGAGCATGACGGTGTCGCGGAAGTTATAGAGAAATTTGTGCTGTAAATTTAAAAAGGGGCTGCCGGTAAATGGCAGCCCTTAACTTTTGCGGAATATGGAGTTTTGACTGAATATCAGTCTATTACGTAGACCCAGCCTTCCGGCGCTTCGATGTGGCCCATCTGGATACCAGTGAGCGTAT
>JAQWCI010000180.1 GCA_028706005.1 Lachnospiraceae bacterium | reverse complement strand
AGTATTGTAATTCTATCGGAGAAATTTATGATATTGTTATTGAAGATATGATAAGGCAAACAAATGGTATGCAAGGATAAAGATTGTTCTGGATAGAAGAAGCGGACAACCTCTCGTCTGTTGAAGCGTGAATAAGCACCCTGCTGGCCACTAACTGACGTTCGATATACAACTAAGCCATCCCTCAGTGATTAATAGATTACAGGAGGTGGCTTTTATTCATGACTTGGTGCCTGACACCATAAATTGAAGAATTGGTGGCAGATCAGCAAATCATGTCCCTTCCGCGCGTAATTATTGCATAATTAACGCATGAAAGGGACGTGACTTTATATGAGAGATATTTTAGAACAGTTAGCAAAAGAACATAACGGCGCTTTGACATATCAATGGATGATAGATGCCGGTATTACAAAAAGACAGATCAGGGGATTTTTGGCAGATAAGTCATTAGAAAAAGTCGCACGAGGAATTTATTACCACAAGGATTATCTGGAAGATAATATGCTGATCTATCAAATGGAAAACAGCAATGTTATTTTCAGCCATGAATCAGCAGCGTTTCTTCATGGCTTGACTGATAGGTTCCCGCGTAAGTTTTCTATAACAACGCATCAAAACAAACACCTGAACAGCGCAGAAAATATGAGCATCTTTTATGTTAAGAAAGATATCCTGAATATGGGCAGAATTGAAACTGCAGATGACGCGGGAAACAGATTGATCACATATGATCGGGAAAGAACTGTATGTGATTTGATCAGAAGCAAGGCGAGGATTGAACTGCAAGTATATAACGAGACTATTCAGAATTACTTCAAGAGCAAGACAAATCTAAACGTATTATCAATGTATGCGACACAGTTAGGGATTAAGGAAGAAGTGAAAGATATTGTCTATTTGATGATATCATGCAGTCGCTAAATGAATCAGATATTTTGAATGATAGTTTCAGAAAGTATAGAGAAGAACAATACCCTTCATCAGAAATGTCTTTGCAAAATATTTTAGATGAATAAAGCACATTAAGTCAATAATTGACAAGTATCAGCACACAGAAATATAGAAAAAAGCCAAAACAAAAGGCAGCCATGTGAGCTGGCATAAACGAATGAAGAAAACTGTTTACAGATTTCTTTGGATACTGGTCGCAGCGCTTGTTTTGAATGCGACAATTTATCCGGGACCGGTCCGGACATCTGCGGCCGATCACATCGGTGGCCTTGCCGGCGCGCTAAACTACGCGACGGTCAATACCAATAACAGCTCGATAGTCCTGCGGATCGTGTATGGGAAAACGTCATTTCTGCTGACAGGTGATGCTGAACAGGGCAAGCAGTTTTGAAGGTAAACTCAGCAGTTACTCAGAAGGCCGAGTGCTTCATGGACGTGAAGGATGACGGAACAGTGGTGGAGCATATGTTTTGATAAGTGTTTCGTTTAGAAGGTGGGGGAGTTATGAGCAAACTTATAATAGAGAATAAGGATTATAAAAATTGGATACAGGATGTGAGTACACGCTTTAAGAGAAGTCAGATAAAGGCTGCTACGAGAGTGAATTCGGAAATGCTGATGTTTTATTGGTCACTGGGAAAGGATATCTCTGATAAAATTAAGAGTGCAACATATGGTTCTTATTTTTACTTAAATGTTAGTGCTGATCTGAGAAAGCTATTGCCCGATGTTAAATCCTTCTCAGTCACGAACTTGAAATATATGCAGTATTTCTACGAATTATATTCGATTGCAAATCATCCCCAACTTGGGGATGATTTTGGAAACGATATAATATTTCAAATTCCATGGGGACACCATAAACAGATCATTGATAAATGCAAGGGAAACAGAGATAAGGCATTGTTTTTTGTCAGAGAGACCTTGGAGAATGGGTGGTCTCGAGCGGTACTCTTGAATTGGAATTAGGTGCTGGGTTCGCTTTTCTTGGGAGAGAGTACAGGATTGTGATAGGAGAGACAGAACAGTTTCTTGATATGCTATTCTATCATGTCCAGCTTCATTGTTATATTGTTGTTGAAGTGAAAATTACTGCTTTTGATTCACGGGACATGGGACGGTTAGGAACATACGTGGCAGCAGGTGAGATCAACATAAGGCCGGAGGCAAAAAAACCGCTCCCGGTTTTTCTATGCGGCAAATCGTGGCGCAACAGGAAGAATCAATATATACTGGGAATGTAGAAAAGGTTGGCGCCTTATAAAACAGGTGAGGTGTATCACAGAGTGCTTCATGGACGTGAAGGATGACGGAACAGTGGTGGAGCATATGTTGCTCTGCTGTGGATCGGACAGAGGAAGATCGCTGCTGAAAGGACTAAAAGGCAACCAATGAAGACAATGCTAAGCGCAGTTGGGAAGCAAATTGAACTATATGGCGGAATTGATACCGGGGCTCCGCTCGTGGTTTATCACGCTGTGCATGACGAAGGGGACAACCTCTGGGCCGCACTCAGCAAAACAATATCCAGGCCGGTTTCTCTTGCTGTTATCAATGATATTGATTGGAACAACGAGATGTCTCCATGGGCGATACCTCCGATCTCAGCAAAAGATACGCCTTGTTCTGGTGGCGCCGATGGGTATCTTGTCAAATTGACGGAGGAGATCATGCCGGCAATATTAGATGCACTTACCTTTAAGCCGGCTAACCTGATCCTCGCTGGCTATTCTCTTGCCGGATTGTTAGCACTGTACGCTGCTTATCGGACTGATATGTTCACACAGATAGTCTCCGCCTCCGGTTCGCTCTGGTATCCTGGACTTATTGACTACGTGAAAGATCACAGCATGTCAAAACATGTGCGCGCTGTCTATCTTTCATTGGGCGACAAAGAGAGTCATACCCGTAATAAGTATCTTGCTGCGGTCGAAGAGAATACAATAGAGATAGAAGAGTATCTGATTTCGCAGGGAATGCATACAACCTATGAGCGGAACCCGGGCAATCATTATCAGGACGCGGAACTGCGGGTTGCCAAAGGTGTAAATGCATGTTTGCTTTAATAACAGGAAAGCTTGGGGGTGCGGATATGTTTTGCCTGAAAAACAGAAAAACTGAATGCAGAGGGTTCACTCTTGCTGAGCTTCTTATCGTGGTAGCGATCATAGCTGTGCTGGTCGCAGTTTCGATCCCGATTTTCAATACTCAGCTTAAGAAAGCGAGCCTTGCAACATGCGAAGCAAACCGGCGTTCTCTGAAAGCGGATCTTTCTGCGATATATCTGAATAATCTGAATGCGGATGATGTGAAGACAGAGTACGACCTTGTAAAAGATAATTATACCTGCCCTGATGGCGGCATAATTTCCTACAAGCTCGATGAAGCCACCGGTGTTATAACCATGTCCTGTTCAAAACATTCTGATACAGGAGAGCTGATTGACATAGAGTCTTCGCTCAAGGCTCTTGGTAAAGCAACAGGCAATAAAGCAATTGCGGATTTCTATAAGAATAATGACAACAAGCTGCCGACGCTCAGTTCGGATCAGAGCTTCTGGAAAAAACTGTTTGGCGATGCCAAATTGAAAAATGACCCTGAAACGCTTTACTGGAGGCCGTCAAGTGTTACAGTAAATGGCAAAACTGAATACATAATGTACGCCAGTGCTGAGGATTACCCGGTTAATGAGAGTGCGAATCACAGCCAATGGAAGGGATATGCCTGTTATTACAACGGGACATATTATGTGTCAAGTAATAAAGCTTACGGGGGCAAGAATGACACAGGCAGTGTGGCGACAGGTACAACGAATTATTCAGATGAAGATTTGGAGAAGTGGCTGGAAGAAAAGGGCTGGGTTGCAGTGAGCACACAGTAGATAAAAAACTGCGGTAGTGACATCACCGTGCTGCCGGTGCCTGACACAATAAATCATGATCTGCATGTTTTCAGCACGCCGGAGGCGGGCGTAGCCTTCATCGGAGATGAAGTCAGAGAGGGTTTGGGATACTTCCCAACAAGCAGGATTTGAAGATGAGAGCCCGGCGGCGATCATCGAAAATCAGCATACCGGTCCAGGTATGCAATAGTAAAACCAGTTGTTAACACAAAAGCTCTTTTTTTCTGGCTCCTGCAATATTACCGTATTGTTACCGTTCTTTCACCGGCAAGCCTGCGCGAAAAGCTGCGGCAGGCCGGTAAAGATATATGTGATGCGTATGCCATTGAGATTCAAGATCGATGCCAGGACTACAAGCAACACGAGGAGGGACAGAGATATTTGAACATATCATGTTGAGCAGGCTCAGAAAACACACGAAACAAATTAAATAAAACAGGGCAGTTGTATATGCC
>JAQWCI010000179.1 GCA_028706005.1 Lachnospiraceae bacterium | reverse complement strand
CAAGCTAATCTCCGAAAAGTGCAGGTAATATAGGCTCGGATAGCAGCCTTGGAGGGACGAAATACCCGGGGAAACAAGCTAATCTACGAAAAGTGCAGGTAATATAGGCCAGAATAGAAGCCTTGGAGGGCCGAAATACCCGGGTAAACAAGCTAATCTCTGAAAAGTGCAGGTAATCCGGGCTAAAATAGCAGTAATGAGGTGCAGGAGACAGCAGGAGACACATGAGAATTATTATTCTTGAGGATTCAGACAGCGACTATCGTCTGCTGAAATCCATAATTGATAATTGTATTGGAAAAATGAACCTGTCGCCGCCCGAAACAGTAAGATATACTGATGGAACCGCGCTTGTCAGGGAAATCTCGTCCTGGCACGAACAGGGCGGAGGGGGCAGTTACCTCTTCTTCCTGGACATTGTTGTGCCTGGAGAATTGAGCGGAGTAGAGACGGCGCACAGGATCAGAGACAAGTATGGGTCGGCTCATATTGTGTTTACTACAAGCAACAAGGAATATGCGCTTGATGGATTTCGCGTCCATGCAGATGATTATCTTGTAAAACCGTATGACGCCAAAGATGTCACTGCAATACTTGGAAAGTTCTTCGAAGAAAATGCCGCCAGTGCTTATATCAGCGTGCTGTCGGACAGAGTTGAGATCCCGGTCTGTGTCAGCAAGATCAAATACGCTGAGATGCAGGGACATATTATTAATATTGTGATGGCGGACGGGAAGACCATCCAGACTTATATGTCATTTGAAAAATTTGTGTCGCTCCTGTCGGACAGACCTTGTTTTGAACAGTGCTACCGGGGATTATAGTAAGTTTTGACTATGTTGAACAGATCACAGCGGAAGGTGTGCGGATCAGCACGGGGCAGCTTCTGCCGATAAGCCGCAATAAGTATTCAGAGATCAGAGACAAATACTGCAACTACCTTATACGCAAAACAAGGGAGGGCGTGAACTGATGAGTACGATGACGGGATTAAGGCTACTGGAGCTGCTGTTCTATTGTGTTGCAAATCTCGCTCCGGGCGTTCTTCTGATGTGCATAGCGTGCAAGAAGATCCTTCGCTTTAATCGTGTCATAACGACACTTTTGTCTGTAATGCTCCTCCTGGTTTATTTGTCATGCACAGCGTCTTATGATGCCGGAATCATGTCATATATCACTGCAAATCTTATTATCAACGCATCATATGTCATATTTGCGCTGATCCTGACAAAACGCCATTTTGGGCTCCTGTTGTTTATACTGGGAATTTCGCTGAATTACGGAAGCGTGTGCGGAATCACTTCTGAAGGCATTTATAATGTCATAAATCTTCGTTATGTAAGGTTCAGCTATTGGTCTTCGCTTATAACAATCATAGTGTCAGCCCTGTTCTTCATCCTTTATTACCGTGTGCTGGTCAGAAAATTCGTGCCGATCTTCATGCGCAACGAATACCAGAAAGAATGGGATACCATGTGGCTGGTGCCGGTATTCTTTTGTTTTGTCCACTATTACTGCATATGGACACAGCGTGGAGATTATGCAAAGGATCCATTCAATGTCATCAGCCTTATTATGATAAATATCGGCTCGCTGATGATATGTTATCTTGTGGCTTTTCTTGTCGAGCAGACGGCGATCCGTCAGAGCCTTGAAGCTGACAGGAAGGTCAATAACATGCAGAAGCGCCATTACGAGGACATTCAGGAAAGCCTTGTCAAAACAAGACAGACCCGTCATGATCTTCGCCAGCATCTTCGTCTTATTCAATCATATCTTGATTCCGGAGATGTGGATGTTCTGAGAGAGTATGTGGACAGTTATTCGCAGTCTCTGCCTGAGATCAAATATGAGAGTTATTGCGAAAACGAGACGATCAACACAATTGTGAACTATTACGCGGCCATGGCAAAGGAAAAGAGAATTGATTTTGAGGCAGCTGTCAACGCGCCAGCCGATTTGTTTATCAGCGATCCGGAGCTGTGTGTGGTCATAGGCAACCTGCTTGAGAATTCGGTGGAGGCGGGATGCCGTTATCTGGAAAGCGCGGGAGCTTCAGACAAAGCGCGCCCGTTTGTTAGGATCCATGCGCGCGATGTCGCAGGCACAACACTGATCATCACTGTTGATAACGGGCCTGCCCTTAAGCCGACACTGTACTATGACAGAAGAAACTCACGTCGCCAGGGCAAAACAAGCGCGGATAGAAAGGCTCCCTCAAATGAGCGGAGAATAGTTACTCCGGGTGGCGGGGAAGCCTCGGCATCGCTGTATTTTTCATCAAAACATGATTCGGCCGGGATAGGAATTGCGTCGGTGGGTTCAATCGCGGCCAAGTATAATGGCAGGGCGGATTTTGAATGGAAAGACGGCGTATTCAGTGCCTCAGTACTTGTTTGCAACTCGCGTTGATTCAGGCTCAACTCGTGACAGGTCTATTGTTTATACACTCCGTTTTTGATAAAAATCTATGTAAGGGAAACAAATAAGGAACAATTCTTACAAGAGCAAACATAGAATAAAAACGGAGGGAACGAAAATGACAAAGAAGGTTTTATCGTATCTGGCAACAGGACTGGTGGCAGTTCTTATCGTAGTATCTTTGGGAGGCACAGCAGTATCAGCAAAGGCAAAATCAAAAAACTTTTCGCTTCTTGATGTGACGTCAGACATGATAGATGTCGGGATTTATGCAGTAGGGGAAGATAATTCTGAAATAGTCTTATCGCTGTTTACGGGACCTGACAAGAATCAGTATATTTCATTATTTGTTTTTGATGAAGACGGTGATGGAGATGTACTCTGCGGTATACCGGTGGCAGATACATATACAGACGAAGATGGCATAGCATGGACCACAGCTGAAGCCACAGACGTTTATACAGGCGAGGATTTCACGGTCGGCTTTGCGGAAGATGACTATGGCAACTGCTATATCATAGACGAAGATGGCTATACTTATGAGGGAACATACCTCGACGCGGACGAGACTATAACCTACATGGGAGCGGCAGTATCGCTGCTTAAGTAAGAAATTACCAGTCACTGTCAGATGAAAAGAAATCGAGCAGGACACGGGTGTAAAACGCCCCCGTGTCCTTTTGCGTGCGGATACCGGTGGATGAATTGTATAAGAAATCTTTCTGAGAATTCACTGTTATACATCAAAAATCACTGGTAGAATAGAGGAAGAAGTGATTTGCAGGTTTATTGTATTCGAGTGAATGCAGCACAGGAGAGGCACGGTATGGATGAACAGGAGATTTATCAGCTGGTAGTTGATGAAATGCAGGCTGCTGTCTTTGGCTGGAACCTCATGACGGGTGAATTCAACTGCTCGGAAAACTATAAGAATTACGCAATCAGTTCTGTTCCGCCGGATCTTATACTGGCCAATAAAGGATCGGAAGATGTGGTCTTTCATGATGATCTGCATGCAATGCTGAAGTTTTTCACTGATACCGTCAGCGGAGAGCACAGGGCTGAAACAGTGCTGAGGCTCAAAATGACTGCCGGCGGATACAGATGGTGCAAATTGATCGGCTTGTTCTATAAAGACGGAAATGGTAAACCGAACCGCACTATTGGAATTATTATTGATATAGACGATTCGATGAAGGCACAGAAAGCTCTTGAAGAGGCCAATGGGCAGCTTCAGAAGCAGTACAGACACGAGGCTTCAGAGCTTAAGATACTGGAGAAAGACAGCGAAGTAGCTATTCAGTTTGATGTCACGAAGGATAAGCTTGTATCATACAGAAGTAATCAGAAGTTTTACGGAGATTTCAAGGCCGGTGAAGCGGGTACTTCCATAAGGCCTGGCATTACTGAAAAGATCCCTACAGCTGAGGAAAGAAGTATAGCCGATGATTTCTTCAGCAGAGATAAGGCACTGGAAAAATTCCAGAACGGGGAAAAGGAGTTTTCTGCGGTATATCGCAGAAGGCTTGCAAATGGACGTCTTTGCTGGTTCAGTGCGACGTGCCGTCTGGCGCAGGATGAAGAAAACGGAGATCTGATCTCATACACTTATATGCGCAACATTGATACTGAGCGCAAGAAGGAACTGACTGCTGAGGCAGTTATTGATAAGGAGACGGAATATGTAGTTCTTCTTAACACGATATCCCACACAGCCATGCTCATCTTTCTGAAGAATAGTCTGCAGATGGCTGATTACAGACTATATAAAGAATTTCCGTTTTCTGATATTGCCGACAGGCGGGAATTCCGTAATGTCGAGGAAGATGACAGAAAGAATATTACTGATTTTTTCAGCGAGCAAAACCTGATAAAAAGATTGGGAAACGAACAGGTAATTAAGTCAAAATACAGACGAAATTATCAGGATAATTCGATCCGCCGGAAGAAGATGCGTGCGTTT
>JAQWCI010000033.1 GCA_028706005.1 Lachnospiraceae bacterium | reverse complement strand
ATCTTAAGACCTGTGTCAATAAGCGATTAACATACGGTGCACCCGGTCCGGGCGCGATGAAGAAGGTAATAGAAGAGGTCAGGAAATATCTTTTGGAGGAGAAATTATGAGCGATAAACTTAAGGTAGCTATACTTGGCGGTACCGGAATGGTAGGTCAGCGATTTGTTTTACTTCTGGCAGATCATCCGTGGTTTGAAGTCACAGAGATCGCGGCTAGCCCGCGTTCTGCCGGCAGAACATATGCTGAGGCAGTAGAGGGAAGATGGAAACTTGACCCGCTCCCTGTTCCTGAAAATGTAAGGAACATCGTAGTAAAGAGCGTTGACGATGTTGAGAATGTTACAAAAGACGTTGATTTCTGTTTCAGTGCGCTCAATATGTCCAAGGATGAGATACGCGCACTTGAAGAAACATATGCTAAAACTGAGACACCTGTTGTCTCTAATAACAGTGCTCACAGATGGACTCCCGATGTCCCCATGGTCATTCCTGAGATAAATCCCGAGCACATGGAAGTAATCAAATATCAGAGACAGAGACTCGGAACCACAAGAGGATTTATCGCTGTAAAGCCCAACTGCTCAATACAGAGCTATACACCGGCGCTCGCGGCCTGGAGATGTTTTGAACCATATGAAGTAATTGTCACGACTTATCAGGCTATATCCGGTGCAGGCAAGAACTTTGGTGACTGGCCTGAAATGCTTGGTAATATTATTCCATACATTAACGGCGAGGAAGAAAAGAGCGAGAAAGAACCGCTCAGGATCTTCGGAAGTCTTGAAAACGGTATAATCGTTCCTGCTACTGATCCAGTGATCACAAGCCAGTGCCTCAGAGTACCTGTTCTCTATGGTCATGTTGCAGCTGCTTTCGTCAAGTTCAGGAAGAAAGCTGAGAAGGATGAACTTATAGCAAAACTCAGGAACTTCTCCGGTGTACCTCAGGAGCTCGGCCTTCCGAGTGCTCCGAAGCAGTTCATACAGTATATGGAAGAGGATGATCGTCCCCAGGTACTAAAGGATGTAAATTATGAGCGTGGCATGGGTGTTTCGATAGGACGCCTGCGCACTGACTCTGTTTATGACTGGAAGTTCGTAGGGCTATCTCACAATACTATCCGCGGAGCCGCAGGCGGCGCTGTCGAATGCGCTGAGCTCCTCAAAGTACAGAATTTTATTCAGCATAAGTAATTATCACTTCTAGGGTAAGGAAGTCTGATGGGAAAACGCGTCTTCATAGCGGAAAAACCAAGTGTTGCAAAACAATTCGCTGATGCTCTGGATCTTAACTTCAGATCTCAGAGCGGATATATGGAATCGACAGACGGGACGACAATAGTGACCTGGTGCGTAGGGCATCTGGTCTCTATGTCGTATCCTGATGTTTATGATCCCAAGTATAAGAAATGGTCATTGTCGACTATTCCTTTTATTCCTGATACATACAAATATGAGGTCATCGACAGTGTCAAAAAGCAATATGGCATTGTAAAGAGCATACTGACGGCCAAAGATGTGGACACGATATACATCTGCACTGATTCCGGGCGCGAAGGTGAATACATATACAGGCTTGTTGCTACTCAGGCAGGCGTAAAAGACAAGAAGCAGCTGCGCGTCTGGATCGATTCACAGACTAAGGATGAGGTACTGCGCGGCATCCGGGAAGCCAAAGATGATTCAGAATACAACTCTCTTGGCGCTGCCGCATACCTTCGTGCCAAAGAAGACTACCTTATGGGCATCAATTTTTCCCGCGCGCTCACACTCAAATACGGATATCCCATCAGGGATTTCCTGCAGGCTGACAAATGTGTTGTAGCAGTTGGACGCGTTATGACATGTGTTCTCGGCATGATAGTAAACAGGGAACGCGAAATCCGCTCCTTTGAAAAAACACCCTTCTACAGGGTCGTCGCCGGTCTTGGAACCGAAGAAGGCTGCCGTTTTGATGCAGAATGGCATATTTCTGACAGCTCAGCCGTTACAGACAGGGCAAAACTATATAAGGATAACGGATTTAAGAAGAGAGAAGATGCCGACGCACTTATCGATTATCTGGGTAAAAGCATCTCTGAAGGAACGAAGCCTGTCGTTGATCAGATAAATCGTAAGAAAGAGACCAAAAATCCCCCTCTTCTCTACAATCTGGCCGAACTTCAGAATGACTGTTCAAGATTCTTCAAGATAAATCCTGACGAAACACTTAATGCCGCCCAGGAACTATATGAGAAGAAACTCACTACTTATCCAAGAACAGATGCCAGAGTCCTTTCAACAGCAGTGGCAAAGGAAATCACAAAGAATCTTAACGGTCTGTTCACACAACCGATGTATAAAGAATACGTGAAGAAGATAGCATCATCGGGGACAGCACAGAAGATAGGCAGAACGAAATATACAAATGATAAGGCCATAACAGATCACTATGCGATAATTCCCACCGGTCAGGGGTTTTCTGCGCTTAATTCGTGCTCATATACTGTTCAGAAGGTGTATGAGCTTATAGTCAGAAGATTCCTGTCAATCTTTTATCCTGCCGCTGTTTTTGATAGAATATCTATGCAGGTAAGGATTAAAACTGAACTGTTTTCATCCTCAGTGAGGACATGCACCGCAGAAGGATATCTTGAAATCCTGAAATACTCTTTCTTCAAAGAAAAGAAGCCTGAGACTTCCAATGAAGATAATGCCTCACAGAATGATCCTGAACAGACTGATGATCTTTCCGAAGATCCTTCGCTTTCAGAGTATTTTGAAAAGATGAAAAAGGGCATGGAACTGAGTCTCGAAAACCTTGATGTTAAGGAAGGAGAGACCAAGCCTCCGTCAAGATACAATTCGGGAAGCATGATACTCGCAATGGAAAATGCTGGTCAGCTTATTGAAGATGAGGAGTTGCGTGAGCAGATAAAGGGCAGCGGCATAGGGACAAGTGCAACAAGAGCCGGCATTCTCACAAAGCTTGTGACAAACAGGTACCTCTCACTCAATAAAAAGACACAGGTAATAACACCAACTCAACTTGGTGAGATGATATATGACACTGTCTCATGTTCTCTTAAACCGCTTCTTGATCCAAAGCTGACAGCAAGCTGGGAAAAAGGTCTGACTGCCGTTGCCGATGGAAGCGTGACAGAGAGCGAATACATGGATAAACTCAAGTCTTTTGTTATAAGACGTACCGACCATGTAAAAGAGACTGATTACAAAGAACCTTTGAACCAGCAATTCCGTTATATTGCCCAGTTCTATCAGGGCAGCAGAGCCTGGTCCGCGGGCGGCACCGGAAAACGCTCATATAAAAACAACAAATCCGGAAACAGTAAGCAGAAATGATGGAGGTCAGGGGAAATGGCTATTATTGATTTCAGATGCAGTGAATTATTTGATATGAATGAATCTATTGCCGCAAGGCTTTTCGACGGAATTGAATATCCGTGGCAGGTACTGCCGCTTATTGAGAAATTTATTCTTGAACTTGGTCCGAAACTTCCTGCCGATAAATTTGATAAACGTGGTGATAATATATGGATAGCAAATAGCGCTAAGATCTTTGACAGTGCTTACATAGCAGGCCCGTGCATCATTGATGAAGATGCTGAGTTGAGACAATGTGCCTTTATCCGCGGCAAAGCTATTGTCGGCAAAGGCTGTGTTGTCGGCAATTCCTGCGAGCTCAAGAACGTTGTTCTGTTCAACAAATGTGAAGTCCCGCACTACAATTACGTAGGCGATTCAGTTCTCGGTTTTCATGCTCACATGGGTGCAGGATCAATAACATCCAACATAAAATCCGACCGCACAAATGTCGTTATCCACGACGGAAATGAAAGTCTGCCCACAGGTCTTCGCAAGATGGGCGCAATGCTCGGAGACTATGTGGAAGTCGGATGTAACTCAGTCCTTAACCCCGGTTCAGTCATCGGACGCCACAGCAATATCTATCCGCTCAGCATGGTCCGTGGCTGTGTGCCTGCCGAACACATCTATAAGAACAAGACAGAAATCGTTATGAAGAAGCAGTAAACGATATGCGATGCGCAATTTCTCTTCGCGGACGGAGTAAATGAGCTCCGTAATGGTGGGTAATATGGCAAAATCTGATATTGCTGTGATTCAACTCTTATGGGATATAATCAACCAGAAGACGGGTGAACTTGGTCATGTTGATTTTCTCCCACAGAAACCTGCATTTGATTATGATAACCCCATAGAGCAGGCACTGCCCAGAAGCACTCCCGAGGAGCAGGGTGTCAGTTCTGTGTTTATTACCGACATGGTAAACGAGCTTGCTGCAAGCAGTAATATTCACATGCACCAGATGATGGTACTGCGGCATGGAAGAGTGATATATGAATGTGGTTTTGACCCTTATCCGGCCGGGATCTGGCATGTTACTTATTCAATGTGCAAAAGTTTCACCGGAATGGCAATCGGGCTTCTTATAGATGACGGGAAACTCAGTCTTGATGATAAGTTGACAGACATTCTCGCCGAAGACTGGGCTGCCACACGTGTGAACATTCTTACAGTCCTGCGCTTCAGAAGCATAACGGTGAGAGACCTGCTAACCATGTCTACCGGTGTTGCATTTAATGAGACCGGTGCTATTTCTGGCAATAACTGGGTCAGAAACTATTTTGAATCTACCGACAAATTTGAACCGGGAACCAAATTTGAATACAACAGCATGAACAGCCTTATGTTGTCTGCGATTGTCACAAAGATCACCGGTCTTACCATGTTTGATTTTCTTAAAGAACGGATCTTTACTCCAATGGGCATCACAAAGGTTTTCTGGGAAACAAGTCCCAGGGGACTTACAAAAGGCGGATGGGGGATGTTCATAACAGAGGAAGATGCGGCAAAACTCGGTCTTCTTTATATGAATTATGGTAAGTGGAACGGCAGGCAGCTGATATCCGGTGACTTTGTCAGAGCGTCAACTACAAGACAGATAGATACCGGCAGTGAAGAGAACCCCGAGTACGGCTATCATGTATGGATGGACTGCAGAC
The DNA here is from genome assembly GCA_028706005.1 of Lachnospiraceae bacterium. Lineage (GTDB taxonomy): Bacteria > Bacillota > Clostridia > Lachnospirales > Lachnospiraceae > CAG-791. The sequence goes on along the minus strand of JAQWCI010000033.1, from coordinate 13,475 downwards.
CTGATTCATTCTGTTACAACGGCATGCTGGGTCAAAACGTTCATTGTTACAGAGATATCGATATGATAATCGTGACTAACGCCGGCAATGAAGAAGTATTCCAGAGTGGCAATATGACAACTATCCTGAGAAAATATATCAGGGAACCGTATCAGCCATCTGACATGCCTCTTCAAAAAGACAGTCTGGCCGCTGCCAGACTCAGGGACTGCAAAGGAATGTGCGAAAGGAGTCTTGTTCTGCAGACTCCGATAATCCGCGGTGGATGGGGACGCGGTCATGGTGGCAGTGTAAGACCCATAAGCAGCGAACAATCATATAAGGAATTTATAAACAAAATTGACGGGACATCCTGGAAAATGGAACAGACAGGTATAGGTCTTTTCCCGCTTATCATGCAGGTAGTGCATAACAATTACACAAATGGTATATCTGCTCTGAGCTTTCGTAAGGATAACGGTATACTTCATATTGATTTCACTGAAGGGCAACAGATTCATTCACTTCCTGTAGGTTTCAATAAAGGAAGGCACACCGAGCTCAACATGAACGGAGAGGAATACCTGGCAGGTGTGACCGGACGGTTCTCCAGTAATGAAGATGATATCCCTGTTCTGTCACTTCGTATAGCCTTTGTTGAGGAGGCGACAGAAAGACAACTACGTATTTATTTCACTGATGATGACACGATTGAACTTCACTGGAATGAATCGCCTGGAGACGTTATCATAACAGATACGATTGAAATGATCACAGTAGGTTCCGGGAACACCAATCCGCTGATAACTCATCTGATCGGCAAAATGAACCCTGATGTAATGAGCCGCGCGATGCAGAATACTATTGAACCTGTAGTAAAGGCAAAACTAATGGTGTGATTCACTGTAATGGAGCATAATATGAACGAAAATGTCATGAAATGTGTAAATGCAATACGACAAATAACAGAATTCAAGCCAAAAATCGCACTTATTCTTGGATCAGGGCTCGGCAATGTCTCATCAAAGATCAAAGTCGAACAGGAGATTTCCTATCATGATATCCCCGGCTTTCCAGTTTCAACGGCTCCCGGTCATAAAGGGAGTTTTATAATGGGATACATCGAAGGCACTCCTGTTATTTGTATGAACGGCAGAGTCCATTTTTATGAAGGATATTCTACTGAAGAAGTTGTGCTGCCTGTCCGCGTCATGCATGCTCTCGGGGCAGAAATACTGTTTCTGACAAACGCTGCCGGCGGAACCAGATCAGATTATAAGCCAGGCGATCTTGTGATGATAACAGATCATATCTCTTTGTTCGTTCGTAATCCGCTCACAGGTCCTAATGACAATGACGAAGGTGTGAGATTCCCTGACATGTCATCTGTTTATGACAAAGATCTTCAGAAAATTCTTATAGATACTGCTTCAGAATGCGGCATTGAACTCAAAACAGGTGTCTATGTGCAATTGACCGGCCCTTCTTTCGAGACACCGGCGGAGATCAGAATGTTAAAGGCTCTCGGTTGTGATCTTGTTGGAATGAGTACAGTAATGGAGTGTATTGCCGCAAGACACATGGGCATGAAGGTCTGCGGCATTTCACTTGTGAGCAACCTGGCTGCAGGAATATCGCCAAGACCTCTGTCATCTGCGGAAGTTGAAGAGGCTGGTAAAGCAGCCGGCTCCGCTATGTCAAAACTCATAATTGATTCAGTAAAAAAGATGTCATAATACAAGCGTAACAACAATATCACGTCACAGGGAGATATGATGAACATCAGATTTTACAATGCTAAGATACTCACAATGAACGGCGATATGCCTGTCTTTGACGGTGAATTATGGACAGAAGATTCCAGGATCATATATGTAGGCGATGGAAGTAATCTCGATGAATACTACAAGAGGACTGGAAGAAGTGCGATAATATGGGGCCGTGAAATAGACTGCAAAGGCAATCTTATCATGCCCGGCTTTAAGAACTGCCACACACACAGTGCAATGACCTTTCTCCGCTCACATGCTGACGACCTTCCTTTGCAGGACTGGCTTAATAATCAGGTCTTCCCCTATGAGGCAAAACTTTCACCCCAAGATATATTCGAATTCACAAGGATAGCAATACTGGAATATCTTACAGGCGGTATTACGGAAATCATGGAAATGTACCTGACGCCCGGGTCTATAGCAAAATGCTGCCAGGAAATGGGCATGCGTGTCACACAGGTCGGTGGAGTCAATAATTTCTCTCAATCCCCCGAGCTTATTGACAAGCGGATGGAAGAACTGAATGGCAAAAATGACCTCACCTCTTTCAGAGTTGGTTTCCACGCAGAATACACATGTTCACTTGAACTTCTTAAGAAGATCGCAGATCTTTCACATAAATACAAATCACCTGTATTCACCCATATACAGGAGACAAAATCAGAGACTGACGGCTGCATAGAGCGCTACGGCAAAACACCTGTCGCACTTTTCAATGATCTCGGCATGTTCGATTACGGCGGAGCCGGTTATCACCTTGTATGGACCAATGATGAAGACCGCCTGATAATGAAAGAGAAACATGTTTCAGTTGTAACTAACCCCGGTTCCAATTCAAAACTTGCAAGTGGAATAGCTCCCATATCAGAATACCTCAATGACGGAATACCTGTTGCAATCGGAACTGATGGTCCGGCCAGCAACAACTGTCTCGATATGTTCCGTGAAATGTTCCTTGTGACTGCACTTGCCAAGCTCAAAACAAATGATGCTTCAGCTGTTCCTGCAACAGAAGTCCTTAAAATGGCTACATATAACGGAGCACATGTTATGTGTACACCTGATGCTGATTGTCTTGCAGAAGGTAAACTTGCTGACATCATCATGATGGATATGAATCAGCCCAACATGCAACCTGTCTGGAATATTGAGAATAACATAGTCTATTCAGGCAGTAAGAGCGATATAATGATGACCATGATCGCCGGCGTGATACGTTATGATACCTTTGACGGGTTTCAGCGATTTAACGTAGGAAAAGAAGTTCCTGATATATATCGCGACTGTGAAGTAATAAAGAAGAGGATTTTTGGATAATAAATGAATAACGGAACATATTACAGTGGTCTTACATTTATACTGCTCATAGCCGCATTCCTTGTCATTATGTTTATCAGCGGGATGCGGGATAAAAAAAAGAAAACAGAACTCTTTCGTTCAAAACTGAAGAGTAATTTTGGACGTCTTCCGGAGACTTTTGAAAAGACGGCTGACCTGCCTTCCGGCAACAGCCTTTCTTCTGATGACATCAGGCGCATCTCCGGTTATTACCGTTTTCATAAAAATGCACATTGTATAGATGATATCAGTTGGAACGACCTTGATCTTGAGCGATTGTATGAGAGAATCAATTACACCCAGAGTTCACCAGGAGAACAGTATCTTTACTGGCAGCTGCGCAATCCGGCCCTGTCTTTTTCATCTGCAAAACTGCCTGACCGCGCCATTTCATCTATGGCAACAAATGAAGAACTGCGCTGTAATTATCAGTGCGAACTCCATGAACTCGGTAAAGCAGGAAAATATTCTGTTTATGACAGTCTGTCGGAAGCCCGAAACTACAAGAGCAAAGGAAACATCGCAAATTATCTCGCTATTGCCTTCTTTATATTTTCGATAGTGGTCCTTTTTGTCCAGACACAGATAGGTGTGCTCCTGCTTATTACGGCTATAGCGGTCAATACAATTACTTATTATCGTGAAAAAGCCGGGATAGATCCTTATCTTTCCACTTTCAGATATCTGCTCCGCATACTCAGATGTGCTGACAGGATATCTGCACTCAGCGGCCGATCTGACAATGACCCGTTTACTTCGGAAATTGATGAACTTGAATCTCTTGTAAAGTGTTTTTCCGGTTTCAGAAGAGGATCATCAATACTTATGACAACCTCAGGTACCGGCAGCAATCCAATTAACATGATCTTTGATTATATCCGCATTATGCTTCATCTTGACCTGATCAAGTTCAATTCCATGATGAAGGAAGTAGCCGATAATTACGATAAGGTCGACAGGATCATAGGAATAACAGGATACATTGATGCTGTCATTTCATCAGCCTGCTTCAGGGCATCTATGCCTGAATTCTGCATCCCTGAGCTAAGAGAAGGCAATGATACCGCAATAACTGCGTCTGATATTTATCATGTACTTATTAAAAATGGAAAAGCAGTTCCTAATTCCATAAGTACAAACGGACGCGTTCTTCTTACGGGATCCAATGCATCAGGTAAGTCGACATTTCTTAAGTCTGCCGCTATCTGCGCACTGCTGTCACAGACAATAAGTACAGCACCCGCCAGTAAATACATTGCGCCTTTCTTTCGTATATACAGCTCAATGGCTCTCAGAGATGATCTTGTCGGCGGAGAAAGCTACTTCATCGTTGAGATCCGGTCGCTCAAGCGTATTCTGGATGCGTCAGATGATCACAGCACCAACGCACCGATCCTGTGTTTTATTGATGAAGTGCTGCGTGGAACCAACACAGTAGAAAGAATTTCCGCATCATCGGAAATACTGATGGACTTTGCCGGAAGGGGCATCGCTTGTTTTGCCGCAACACACGATATTGAACTGTGTTCTCTGCTTGAAACAGAATATGATAATTATCACTTCACTGAAAGCATTGTTGACAGCGACATTCAGTTCAGCTACAAACTCCTTGCCGGCAGGGCAGATTCGAGAAATGCTATAAAGCTTCTCGGAGCTATAGGATATGACAAGTCAATTATTGCAAACGCGGAAGAACGCGCCGGGAGATTCCTGTCAACAGGCGAATGGAGCTGACATAATATGACAAAAGTAACAATATATACTGACGGATCGGCACGTGGAAATCCGGATGGACCTGGAGGGTACGGCACTGTACTGCAATTCGTGGATTCAAATGGTCAGCTTCACGAAAAAGAATACTCCGAAGGGTTTTCCAGAACTTCAAATAACAGAATGGAACTTATGGCAGCAATAATCGGCCTCGAAAAGCTTAACAGACCATGTGATGTAGATCTGTATTCAGATTCAAAGTATCTTATAGATGCTCACAATCAGCATTGGATAGACAACTGGAAGAAGAAGGGCTGGAGAACTGCAGGTAAAGCGCCTGTCAAGAACAGGGAGCTGTGGGAACGGCTGCTGAAAGCGGAGGCCCCGCATAACATAAACTGGCACTGGGTCAAGGGTCACGATGGCCACCCCGGCAACGAAAGATGTGATAAACTTGCAACTGAGGCGGCCGATGCCGCCAGGCAGAATTAAACAAAAGGAAAACACAACATGAGAATATGCATAAAAAAAGTCAGCGAAACAGCCATTATCCCTACAAGAGGCAGCTCTGAAGCCGCCGGGTATGACCTTTATGCTGATGTTAAAGAGGACACCATTCTGGAGCCAGGCGAAACAAAGCTTATCGATACAGGGCTTCAGATAGAAATACCTGAAGGTTATTTTGCCGGAATATTTGCCCGCAGCGGGCTTGCAACAAGAGAAGGACTGCGTCCGGCAAATTGCGTCGGTGTCTGCGACAGCGATTACAGAGGTAACTATCTCATCTGTATGCACAACGACTCTTCAGTTCCGCGTGTTATCACACCGCATGAGAAGATCGCACAGATGATTGTTCTGCCTTATCTGCAGCTTGAGTTCGAAGAAACGACAGATGATCTGTCAGAAACATCCCGTGGAGAAGCCGGTTTTGGTTCGACAGGGAAATAGCTATTAAATTTTTCGAGGAGGTCATAAAATGAAAATTCGCACACGTTATGCACCCAGTCCGACAGGCAGGATGCATGTAGGGAATCTGAGGACAGCGCTCTATGCGTATCTTATCGCAAAACATGAAGGCGGAGACTTTATCCTGAGAATAGAAGATACTGACCAGGAGCGTTTTTTCCCCGGTGCTGTTGAAATCATTTATAAAACGCTTGAAGAGGCAGGTCTGGTTTATGACGAAGGCCCTGACAAAGATGGCGGAGTCGGTCCTTATGTGCAGAGTGAGAGACAGAAAGCCGGCATATACACAAAGTACGCTAAGGAACTGATAGACAAAGGAGAAGCGTATTATTGTTTCTGTACGCCCGAAAGACTTGAGTCGCTCACACAGATTGTAGACGGTAAGGAGATCAATGTTTACGACAAACACTGCCTTGGTCTCAGCAAAGAGGAAGTTCAGAAAAACCTTGATGCCGGCATGCCGTATGTCATAAGGCAGAATAATCCCCGCACCGGGACCACCACATTCCACGATGAACTATATGGCGATATAACATTTGAGAACAGTGAGCTTGATGACATGATACTCATCAAGTCTGACGGATTTCCGACATACAATTTTGCTAACGTTGTAGATGACCACCTCATGGGAATAACTCATGTCGTCAGAGGTAATGAATATCTATCATCATCACCCAAATACAACCGCCTTTATGAAGCATTCGGATGGGATATACCCAAGTACATACACTGCCCGCTTATAACTGATGAAGATCATCACAAGCTCAGCAAGAGAAGCGGCCATTCATCATATGAAGACCTTATTGAACAGGGCTTCCTGCCTGAAGCAGTCGTAAACTTTGTAGCCCTGCTCGGCTGGTCACCGGACAGTGACCAGGAGATATTCTCGCTCGAAGGCCTTGTGAAAGAATTCGATTACAGCCGTATAGGCAAGTCCCCTGCTGTATTTGATTACGCAAAGCTCCGCTGGATGAACGGTGAATACCTCAAGGCGATGGATGACGAGACATTCTATAAGAATGCACTCCCTTATCTTAAGGATGCCATTCACAAAGATCTCGACCTCAGGAAGATAGCGGCAATGGTCAAGTCAAGAATAGAGATATATCCCGATATAAATGAAATTGTGGATTTCTTCAATGAACTTCCTGATTATGACACGGCTATGTACACACAAAAAAAAATGAAAACAGACTCCGCATCCTCACTGAAAGTACTGGAGGAAGTACTTCCGCTTTTCGAGGCTCAGGATGACTATACAAATGATGCTCTCTACGCAACGCTCAAACAATACATCGACGCCAACGGCTGCAAGAACGGCTTCGCATTGTGGCCTGTACGTACCGCTGTGTCCGGCAAGCAGACAACGCCTGCCGGTGCTACCGAGATAATGGAAGTCCTCGGCAAAGAAGAATCCTTAAAGAGGATCCGCGTCGGTATTGAAAAGCTCAGTAAGGAACTCTCCTGAATAACAATATCCGCGGGAATCCCTCGCAGATACAGGCAATAACATACGCAGATGGACCCTGTCAGGTATTGGCAGGGCCCGGAAGCGGCAAAACATTTGTACTCGTAGAGCGCATCAGATATCTCATTGAAACAAAGCACTTCCCACCATCCTCAATTCTTGTCCTCACTTTTTCAAAAGCAGCCGCACTTGAAATGAAAGGCCGCTTCGGTAAACTCACAAACAAACGTTATCAGGAAGTTGTCTTCGGTACTTTCCATTCTGTATTCTTCCGTATTCTTCTCGAATCATCAGCAGACAGACTTTCCATAATTTCTCCGTCTGAACAGTTATCACTCATAAAACACCTGATTAATTGTTATGAAAAGCCGGAAAAAGCCGAAAACGAAATATTAGCTGACTCCGCTTCATCAGCAATTGCCTATATCAAATCCAATCTTAAGGAATCATCATCACAATTCATTACAGATCACGACAGGCTGCATGAAATCATTGTAAAAAACAGTTATCTCAGATCAGTATCAAGAAGTTTTTCTTCCCCTTATGTTCTTGCAGGCATATGCGGGGATTACGACAAATTCCTTTCAGAGAACAGCAAGATAGATTTTGAGGATATGATACTCAGGTGTCGTATGCTTCTTGAATCAGAACCGGATGTTCTGCATAAATGGCAGGATAAATTCAGGCACATTCTTGTCGATGAGTTCCAGGACATCAACTCTCAGCAGTATAAAATCATAAGATTGATTTCAGGTGATAATGATCCTGATCTTTTTGCAGTAGGAGATGATGACCAGTCCATATACGGATTTCGTGGCTCAGACCCGGCAGTCATGCGGCTTCTCAAAGAAGACTATGAAAGTCTTCAGCAGATTCTTCTTGATATAAACTACAGATGCAGCGAAGAGATAACATCAGCGTCACTTTCTGTTATAAGTGAGAACAAGAACCGTTTCGTCAAACAGATAAAGGCATTCAACAAAGGCGGAGAACCGATAAAAATTGTTTCACTGCCTGAAGAAAAAGACGAATATGATTATCTTTGTCATGCTCTAAGGTCTTATTCACCAGCAGAACTTTCTGACTCTGCCGTAATATTCAGGAACCATGCGCAGGCCGCAAGCCTCTGCACAAGACTGCAGAATGAGGGCATAAAATACAGACGGCGCGGGGCGGCACCTGACCGGATAAGAAAAGAAATAACAAAAGATGTTATTAGTTACCTGAATCTTGCCAATCTCGCAAATTCTGAAAATGCCTGTTCACGACCTGATATGTACAGGGTCATGAATATTCCCCAGCGCTACATTTCAAGAGAAGCTATCGCCGGAAATATCGTTTGTTTTGATAAGGTCATCCGATACTACAGTGACAGGAAATACATGAGTGATATCATTACAGTTTTCATTGATGATCTCAGGTGTATGGCGCATCTGCGGCCAAAGCTGGCAATCAGGTTCATGAGAAAGAGCATTGGCTATGAAAATGCAGTTATGAGCGGGAAAAGCATGTCAGTGCGAAGCCGTATATCAGCCGTTCTTGATGAAATAGAAGAAAAGGCAGGTAAAACATCGTCACATAAAGAGCTCATCTCAGTAATGGAAGAATCACCGGCTGAAAAATCGGACCGCAGCATTGGCTCAGCCGGAGATAATGATAACAGCGGCGTTTCTGTCATAACTATGCATGCTTCTAAAGGTCTCGAATTCGGACGTGTTTTTCTGCCTGATCTGAACGAAGGAATCATTCCCAGCAGGAAAATAAGGGACGAAGCGGGGATAGAGGAGGAGAGACGCCTTTTATATGTTGCCATGACAAGAGCAAAAAAGATGTTGACACTGATCTATATTGACGGAACAAAGGAAAATCCACGAAAGCCGTCAAGATTTCTTAAGGCGCTCGGCGTTATTGATCATGAAGAAGGGCAGACTTAGGTCTGTTTTATCGTTGCTCCTTATGTTAAAATATTGAAGTATGTAATTTCGAGTCGATCATATATCCGGTGGTTTGTCTGCTGATCTCATGATCGGAAGGGGCACTTGTGAAATTTACTGATCAGTACACCTTGATCAAGAATAATTATCATATAGAAGCAGCATATTCTGTTAAACCCGGTGCCTTCGTTACAGGCGAAGGGATTGTTTTTTCTGTTGTACTGGTACCCGGTATGCATGGCTCTGTCCCGGAGAAGTGCGGTATCAGACTCTTTGATATGCAGAAACACACAAGAACTGACATCCTGTTCAGGGACGGCGACAGACTAGGTTCTTTGTATTCAATAATGGTCGCAGAGCTTTGCCCTGACCATTTATCATACTGCTATTTTATAGGCGATAATTTTCTCAATGATCCCTATGCACACAGACTCGTAAGTCTATATCCAGGCACTGACGATGACATAAGAGTCAGCGCTCTGAGCGAACTTGATGACCGCGTCCGCGTATCACCTCTCCACGGTAAATATCACTGGAGCGACAGAATGTTTTATCTCCTTAACGTGCGTGCATTCACAAAAGAAAAAGCTTCAGGCGTAAATGCAAGGGGCACTTTTGAAGGTGTGGCTGAGAAGATAGACTACCTTCTTGGTCTGGGCGTAACGACAGTAGAACTGATGCCTGTATCAGAACTTTGCCCGTCAAAAGAAGCACGCGGCAGGTATCTGACTTCTTCATATTCGATCATTGTTCCCAAAGTCCACAAAGCAAGAATCGGACAGACCGGCAAAACTGAACAGACAGGCAGCGGAGATCATATTGTACTGCGCGTCGAGCACAATATTCCTGATGAAGTAAGACCCAATCTTTGGGGCTTTGTTGAAGGATATTACAATGCTCCCCGGGCTGCTTTCGCAAAAGGAGAGGAACACCCTGAGAAGGAATTCCTTGAAATGGTGAAAGCATTCCATCGTGCCGGAATAGAGGTCGTGATCCAGCTTTTCTTCCCGGATGCTGTTCCTGACGGAGTCATTGTTGACACAGCTCACTATTGGGCAACACGATATGGAATTGACGGTCTTCATCTGATGGGATCACATATCCCGCTGTCACAGCTCGCAAAAGACCCGCTGCTTTCAGAAACGATGCTCTTCAGTTACAATTTCCCGTATGAACAGCTCAAGCAGGATCCGAGGGATGAGCATATTCTTTCGGTCGCTATGCCGATGAACGGCAGCAATCCTTCTTCTCAAAACTCTGAAAGCCTGCTTGCAGATTATAATGATAACTTCATGTATCTTCTCCGCTCCTTTGTAAAGGGCGACGATATGGTGCTTTCTGACTTCATAAGGGCTTTCCTTCATGTTCCTTCAGGCCATGGGAATCTTCATTATGCTGCTAATTATTACGGTTTTACGCTCAACGATCTTGTTTCATACAGCCGCAAGCACAACGAAGATAACGGCGAAGAGAACCGCGACGGCAATGATAACAATATGAGCTGGAACTGTGGAGTAGAAGGCCGCAGCCGCAAGAAGAGCACGCTCGAGCTGCGCCAGAGGCAGATGCGCAACTTTATCACACTTGTCATGCTTTCGCAGGGGACACCCCTTATCCATGCCGGCGATGAATCAGAGAACTCACAAAATGGGAATAACAATCCTTATTGTCAGGACAATGAAATCGGCTGGACTTCATGGAAAAAGACTGAAAGCAGCCAGTCTCTTACTGATTTTACAGGTAAAATTTCCTCATTCAGGAAAGAACACAGTGTATTCAGAAAAAGTGAACCTTTCCACTTCGGCGATTACCTCAACATTGGGTATCCTGATATTTCATATCATGGCAGGGATGCATGGAAACCTGACTTTTCCGGTTACAGCCACATGATAGGAATTCTTTACTGTGAAGATTATGAACCGGCATTCAGATCAGGTCAGAGAGTAGTATCCGCCGGAACCGATGATAACAACAACGCAGCAAAACAGTCAGACCATCTGCTCTACCTGGCGATCAATATGTACTGGCAGAATTCTGATTTCGGACTCCCGCACCTTAAAGGTGAGCAATCATGGTATGTCATAATGAATACTTCGCTTGACAGCCCGTTTCCTGAGAAGCCCTGTGAAGTATCGGGAAGTATCTGTCATGTTCCATCGCGCTCTGTCATGATCCTGCAGACAGGCAAAATGAGCAGCGCAGAAAAATCAAGACTCGCTTCGCTCCCGAAGAACGATCTGAATACCCAGGCAGCAACTGAACGGGCATCAGGACCTCTGAAGTTCATTCATGTGGATACTAAGAAGAACAAGCAGGACAAGTGTTTTGACAGAACAAAATAAAATAACATTCAGTAAACTGACCGGCCATTTCCGCACGATAACACGTCACAGGCACATCGTGATGAAAGAATGCTTCAGGCTCGGTCTGTACAGACAAGGGCTCCTGCATGATCTCTCCAAATACTCGCCATCGGAATTCTGGGTCGGTGCAAGGTATTACACAGGCAAAGAAAGTCCCAATAACGGCGAGCGGCGTGCGACAGGATATTCTTCGGCGTGGCTCCACCATAAGGGCCGCAATAAGCATCATTATGAATACTGGATCGACTACAGTACACGTGAAATAAAGGGCGGAATAAAGCCTGTCAGAATGCCTCTTAAATATGTGTGTGAGATGTTCTGTGACCGCGTGGCTGCATCTAAGGTCTATCTCGGATCCGAATATAATAAAACTGATCCGCTGAATTACTTTTTAAGTGGGAACACCGGGAGGTTCATGCACCCTGACACCGCATCTCTCCTTGAAAGATACCTGCGCCTGCTCGCTGACGAAGGAGAGGATGCCGCTTTCGGGCAGATCAGGGAAGAACTCGAAAAAGCCAAATGGACAAACAGAAATTCGAAGAAGCAAGACGCAAAATAATAACATTTGATGAGCGCGAAAGACACGGGATCGGCATGCAGATGGAAAAGACACTGCATGCTGTTTTAAAGTATTACGAAGACCCGGACGATGACCATCAGGAGATTCCTATAGAGAACTACATCGCCGACATTTATACGGGCAGCGAGATCATTGAGATCCAGAACGGAAATTTCTATAAGATGAGAGGCAAGCTTGACACCTTTCTGCCTCTGTATCCCGTTAAGATCGTCTATCCGATCCCGCACGTCAAATATGTGACCTGGATAGACCCTGAGACTGGCGCCCTCGGCAAGAAGAACAAGTCTCCGAAGAAAGGCTCATTTTACGATGCTTTCCGCGAGCTCTACAGGATCCGCCCCTACCTCGGCAAAACAAATCTGACAATAGATCTTATGCTGATCGATATGGATGAATACCGCCTGCAGGACGGCTGGGGCAGCAATGGTAAAAGGGGATCGCACCGCTATGACAGGATCCCGAAAGAGCTGATCGACGAGCTTGTGCTCAGCTCCCCGGCAGATTACCTTGCTTTTCTACCATATGATCTGCCTGATGAATTCTCATCAGGTGACGTGGCAAAAGCTGCAGGCAGACGCTCAGATGGCTTCTCCACCGTGCTGCAGATTCTCACCGATCTCGGCGTAGTGGAGCGTACAGGGCAAAAGAGAGGAAGATCCTATCTCTACAGGATAAATGAGAAATACAGTGACAAATAAAAAAAAACAAGAAGGGGTAAAGATACAAATGAATGATTACAAGGATATAGGCGAGCGCTTCATGCGCTACGCATCGATCAATACGCAGTCCAGGGAGGGAATCCCGGATACGCCGTCAACGGCCTGCCAGCGCGATCTGGCAGTCCTGCTCCGCGATGAACTGGCGGATATGGGTGCTTCCGAAGTCTATTATGACGAGAAGCACTGCTACGTCTACGGAGCTGTTCCCGGCAATATTCCCTTCGACCAGGCAAAACTTGATTCACGCAATGATAAAAACAGGCGCCACTGACAGAACAACGCGCCGATCATCGGGCTCATGGCTCACATGGATTCATCACCTGATGTTGCAGGAACTGACTTCAGGCCCCGCAGAATTGATTCATACGACGGAACTGATATCCAGCTCGACAAAGACGGTCAGTACGTTCTGTCAGCATCGGAATACCCGTCGCTCAAAAAGCACATCGGTCAGTCGATAATCGTGACTGATGGCACGACAGTTCTCGGCGGCGATGACAAGGCAGGCGTGGCTGCGATAATGGAAGTCATGAAGTTCTATCTGTCGCACCCGGAATACGCACACGGCACTATCAGATGCTGCTTCACGCCGGATGAAGAGGTCGGTAACGGCCCGATGTGGCTCGATCAGGATCATTTTGCC
>JAQWCI010000178.1 GCA_028706005.1 Lachnospiraceae bacterium | reverse complement strand
GCGTTTTGTCCATCCAACCGTTTTCCAGAAGGCATTTCCTATGTCATTAGTAGTGAAAGCTATAAGGCTCACCTTGTTGATACCCAGTGCCTTGAGTGCATTCATACAATACTGTACCATATCTGTGGCAATTCCTTCGAGCCTGTAATCTTTTCTCACACACACATGATACAGGCAACCCCTTCTCCCATCCTCTCCGCAGAGGATCGCACCCACGACTTTATCTCCCGCGACCGCGGTCACACTGAGCCCCGGATTCCTGTCAATAAACCTTCTGACTCCGCTCTCCGAGTCATCAATACTGCGGATCGCAAAGCCATCAATCGATTCCCATAGTTCATGTACTCCATTGTACTGCTCAATAGTCATCGGAACTATCCTTACTTTGTCCGTTTTCATATACTGATACTTCTCCTGTCTTTGTGTGACACATCACGGGAAATCAGGTGCCATGTCTATTCCTGCGTCCTCTCTGATTCCGAACATGATGTTCATATTCTGAACAGCCTGCGATGCTGCGCCCTTCATGAGATTATCGAGTGCCCCCATCATGATGACGCGCCCCGTCCTCTCATCGACCTTTATGTTGACATCAACATAATTGCTGCCCTCGACGAACCTCGTCTCCGGAACTTTTCCATCCGGCAGCACTCTTATGAAATGTTCCGCGCCATAATACTTTTCGTAAACCGCGCGCAGATCCGCCTCCTTCGGCAAAACATGTGCCTCCGCAGCAGCGCGTCCAGTCCTGCCTGAACCATCTCTCGCCATTAGCGATGCGTATTCCGTCGCGAGGATTCCTCTGTTCATCGGCACGAGATGTGGCGTGAACTGCAGCGTGAGCTTACGCCCTGCCGCCTTCCCGAGTTGTTCCTCTATCTCTGGTGTGTGCCTGTGAGTCGTCACTCCGTAAGCCTTCGCATTCTCGTTGACCTCGCAGTAGAGATTCGCGGTCTTCGCGCCTCTCCCCGCGCCTGACACTCCGCTAAGCGCATCTATTATAAGAGTATCAGAATCTATCAGTCCTTCCCTGACCAGAGGGTATGCTGTGAGGATGGAGCAAGTCGTGAAGCACCCCGGGTTCGCAATAAGCTGTGTCTTCCTTATATCATCCCGGTTGATCTCGCACAGACCGTATACTGCGTTCTTTATAAGCTCCGGTGCATTATGCTTCATCTTGTACCATTTCTCGTACACAGCGACATCAGTCAGCCGAAAATCAGCACTGAGATCGATCACTTTTGTCCCGGCAAGGAGCTCTTTCGTCACAAACGAACTGCAGGCGCCCTGCGGCGTCGCCGTAAAAATCACATCTGTATCCTTTGCGAGCTTTGCTATTTCATTTTTCATCCTGTCCGTATCGTCATCGATGCAGTCAAGATCAACGATCTCGAACATGTTCCCATATATATCTGAAAGGCTCTGCCCGGCAAAACTTCTGCTGCCCGCCCACTTTATTTCTGCTTCCGGGTGTCTCGAAAGGAGCCTTATTATCTCCGCTCCGGCATATCCCGTCGCCCCTATAACGCCTGCTCTTATCATATTACCTCCGGTACATACACATTTTGTTCTGTCAACAATGACTTTCTATAATTTACTCCCCATATGAATATTTATCAATACAAAATCATGTTTTTCTGTATAAATGTGCAATGATTCGTGGCTTAAATGTATATTTATGTAAGTATTTGTACTTGCAAGTGCATAAACTGTGGTGTATATTCATTTCAGCGAATCAATCAATGGAGGCATGGAGGATCAAATGGCAGCGAAGAAAAAAGCAGTAAGTGCTTCGAAGAGCACATCTAATAAAAAAGAAAAGGTAGTTCTGGCATATTCAGGAGGACTCGACACAACAGCGATAATTCCCTGGCTCAAAGAAACATATGATTACGAAGTCATCGCAGTCTGCGTAAACGTCGGTCAGGAATCAGAACTCAAGGATCTTGAGAAGAGAGCCGCATCATCAGGCGCGTCAAAACTTTATGAGCTGGATGTCATTGATGAATTTGCCGACGAATACATCGCTCCCTGCATCCAGGCGCACGCTGTATATGAAGATAAATACCTTCTCGGCACATCGATGGCGCGCCCGCTCATCGCAAAGAAACTTGTTGAGATTGCACGCAAGGAAGGCGCGGTCGCAATCTGCCACGGCGCTACCGGTAAGGGTAATGATCAGGTCAGATTCGAGCTCGGCATCAAAGCTCTCGCTCCTGACATCAAGATAATCGCAGCATGGCGTGATCCCAAGTGGACAATAGATTCAAGAGAAGCAGAGATAGCTTACTGCGAATCAAAGGGGATCCACCTTCCCTTCTCTCCCGATAACAGCTACAGTCGTGACCGCAACCTCTGGCACATCAGCCACGAGGGTCTCGAGCTGGAAAACCCTGCGAATGAGCCCAACTACGACCACATGCTTGTTTTGTCTGTCACACCGGAAAAAGCCCCTGATAAAGAGACAAAAGTCAAACTTGATTTTGAGGACGGAATTCCGGTCGCACTTAATGGCCACAAGATGAAGCTTTCTGATATAATAAGAAAGCTCAACAAGATCGGCGGCGAGAACGGTATCGGTATCATCGACATCGTGGAGAACCGTGTAGTCGGGATGAAGAGCCGCGGCGTATATGAAACTCCCGGCGGGACCATCATTTATGAGGCACACCAGCAGCTCGAGGAACTCATCCTCGACCGCAAAACATATGAAGTCAAGAAGAGACTTGCGAGCGACTTCTCTTCACTGGTATACGAAGGAAAATGGTTCTCTCCCCTTTGCGAGGCAGAGCGCGCATTCTTTGCAAAGACAGAAGAATACGTCACCGGCACAGTTAATCTTGTCCTCTACAAGGGCAATATCATAAAGGCCGGCACAACAGCGCCGTACTCTATGTATAATGAAAGCCTGGCTTCGTTCACAACGGGTGATCTCTATGATCACAAAGACGCTGCCGGATTCATAACGCTCTTCGGTCTGCCGGAAAAGGTCCGCGCCATGAAGATGCTCGAAGTCGAGAATAAGGCCAAAATGAAGAGCTCGCGCAAAACAAAATAAGTTTCCGCACTTCTCCTGAAAGGCTGGTATTTAATGCCCACAATTATGATAATAGCTGTTTACCTTGTCGTCGTGAACTTAGTCGCATGTATCACTTTCTTTATAGACAAACGGAAAGCTGAGAACAATGCATACCGCATACCTGAAGTCGTTCTGTTCTTCCTTGCGATCATAGGCGGCTCGATCGGCTGTATCATTGGAATGTACAGTTTTCACCACAAGACCAGAAAATGGAAATTCCGTATAGGAATGCCGTTGATCCTTGTATTACAACTTGTTTTGATCTTCTATATTACTTATACTTATCAGGTCCGGATCGTTTAGTTGATCCGGGCTGTTTTATGCGCATGAACATTTTTTCTTCAGGAAAGGCTGTCAGATGATTGAACTGGAAATCCGCAAACTCGGTGTATTCATGGGCAAACTGTTTTCCTCCGATTGTTTTGACTCCTTCCTTATAACTGAGGCCGCCGTCAGGACAAATGTCTCATGGGCACTTGATTCAAGGCTTCTGAAGAGTTTTTACACAGATGAAGAATGGAATGATCATGACACACGTCCTTATGAATTCGCGACATGGAGCGATATGCGCCCCATCATACGTGAGATCATAAAAGGAAAAAAATCTCCTGTAGGGTTTCAGCTTGTATTCAGACTTAAGCCTGAATATGTACACGCTGTACTCAAAAAGGCCTCAGGAAATAATGAAGCTGATTCATCTGACACTGTCTCTCCCGTTGACGCCCTGTACTTCACTGTCAAATACGATGGTGCAAAAGCGATCATCATTACAGGCATCGGTTATTCAGGGTTCACGCTCGACAAAAGTGCGGAGCCCGTATGGGACAGGACTATGACGGCTTTTCTTGACAGAAAAGAAATAGAGTACGACGAAAAGTAATTACAAACCATATTTTAGGAAAGGCGAATCATGAGACATTTACTTACACCTCAGGACTTTTCAGTAGAAGAACTCGAAGATCTGTTTGTTCTTGCAGATGATATCGAAAATAACAGCGCGAAATATTCCCACATCTGTGACGGCAAAAAGCTTGCAACCCTTTTCTATGAACCCAGCACGAGGACGCGTCTCTCACATGAGACGGCCATGATAAACCTCGGTGGTTCCGTAATCGGTTTTCCATCAGGAAATGTTTCTTCCGCAACCAAAGGAGAATCGGTCGCCGATACAATAAGGGTCATCTCTTGTTTTGCCGACATTGCAGCCATCAGGCATCCGAAAGAAGGCGCAGCCGCAGTTGCAGCAGCATACTCTTCCATTCCGATAATTAATGCCGGCGACGGTGGTCACCAGCACCCCACGCAGACGCTTCTCGATATGCAGACCATACGCAGGCTCAAAGGACGGCTCTCTGATATGACCATCGGGATAT
>JAQWCI010000177.1 GCA_028706005.1 Lachnospiraceae bacterium | reverse complement strand
GACAACAGTTTTGGCACGCACGAGTTTATGGAGCTGTGCAGGCAGCTCGGCTGCGAATCATATGTAAATGCCAATGTCGGAAGCGGTTCGGTCAGGGAGACGAGTGAATGGGTCGAGTACATGACCTTCGAGGGTGTTTCGCCCATGTCGGCGCTTCGAAAGAAGAACGGTCACGAGGAGGCCTGGCATCCGACTTTCCTCGGTGTTGGCAACGAGAACTGGGGATGCGGCGGCAACATGCGCCCCGAGCACTATGCTAATGAATTCCGCAGATATTCGACATATTGCAGGACATATGATCCCAAATATCCTCTTTACAAGATTGCATGCGGGCCGAATGTCGACGATTATCACTGGACGGAGACTGTTCTCAGAACACTGGATCCTGTAACTTTCCTTAACGAACACGGCCTCATCAATGGACTGTCACTTCACTACTACACGATTCCGGGCGATTTTGAACACAAGAAGTCCGCAACAGATTTTGATGTGACAACATATTATGAGACACTTCAGAAAGCATATTACATGGATGAGCTGATCCGCCGTCATGGCGCTATCATGGATCAGTTCGATCCGGAGAAGAAGATTGGCCTCATCGTTGACGAATGGGGCAGCTGGTACAATGTCGAGCCCGGCACAAATCCCGGCTTCCTTTATCAGCAAAACACTATGAGAGACGCCATGATTGCCGGCATAACGCTGAATATTTTTAACCGCCACAGCGACAGAGTGCGCATGGCAAATATCGCTCAGATGATCAACGTCCTGCAATCCGTTATACTCACCGACGGCGCGGAAATGGTCAAAACACCCACTTACCATGTTTTTGATCTCTTCAAGGAGCACCAGGATGGCACGCTCCTTGGATCATATATCGAAAATGAAACAATAGGAGAGGGTGAATGGCAGATTCCGATGTTGTCAGAATCATGCTCACTTGCAAAAGACGGCTCAGTCGTCATCACACTTGTTAATGCTTCAGACAGCAAGGCCGAAGAAATCGAGATTCTGCCTGTGGAATTCAAGGCTTCAGATGTCAGCGGCCGTATTCTCACAGGTGAGATCCACTCAATGAATACTTTTGAAAACGGCGAGCCCGTGCACTGCGTCGAACTTGGATCTGATGCGCTTAAGACCGGCACCGACGGAAATATCACCGTTTCACTTCCCGCCTGCTCGGTCGCTGAGATCATACTGAATAAATAATGTAGTCTTCACTGATGACCACACATTTTAATTGACTTCATCTTGCAGAAAGCAGCCCGTTTCATGAGGAAACGGGCTGCTGTTTTTTCATTATGACAGTATTTTTATCAGTGAATCCGGTTCCGGCGCCGTGAGAAATCTCCGGTCATCGCCGTTGATTATGACTTTGTCATTACCTGCGGTCATCTTCCCGATGACTGCAGCCGGAATCCGGAATTCTGTTTTGCCACTATTCTGACCATTTTTACCGTTATTGTTCAGATTGCAACCGGCACCCAAACTGCCATCTGCCAATGCCTGCACGAGTTCTTCCCCTCGTCCTTCCGGCACAGCCATAAGCAGGCTTCCTGCCGATTCCATCATGTACGGGTCAAAATCAAAATAATTTGATATCTCTATCGTTTCCTGTCTGACCGGTATTTTCTTCAGATCAACCGTAATTCCCGCTCCGCATTTGTCAGCAAGTTTCCACAACGCGGCATAAATACCGCCCTCCGAGGCGTTCATCATAACTGCCTCCGGAATTATACTCTGAGTCGTCACTGCCTCCGGCCTCACTGAGAGCATTGATGTAAAACCTCCCGCCTCTTTTACAAAGAACTCAGAGAACTTATCCGCGAGTTTTGCCCGCATTTCGGCAGCAAGCATCGCCGTTCCTTCTATGCCCGCATATTTGCTCATCACTATGTCCCAGCCGGCAAAACTTCTCTTACCTGCCGCACCGGATACCACATCGCTGTCTGCGCCACTAATCACATCGCTGTCTGCGTCGCTTATCACATCGCTGTCTGCACCACTAATCACATCGCTGTCTGCACCGGAACGCCTGATGATTCCTGTCCCGCTCGCAATGATTACCGGTCTCATGACTGCTGTCGTGACTTCAGTATGCCCGCCGGTAACGATGATTCTCTCGGCTTTCGCCGCTGCACCTATCTGTTCTTCGATCACCCTCAGTTCTTCTTCGGTGGATCCGGGTGGCAGAAGAATGACGGTACTTAGTGTCTGCGGCTCCGCGCCCTTCGCTGCGAGAGCGTTAACAACCGCGTAGACTGACAGCATTCCGGCAAGGCCGGTCCTCAATGTTATCGGATCAGAAGACAAAACAAGACGAACCCCGTTTCCGGGATCCGCCTCATTATTATCAGTTCTATATTTGTCCATTATCCTGTTGACAGAACGGGAGAGCGCATCTTCCTTAAGTTTTCCATTCCTCAGAACATGCCCCATATTTTCCTCCGTCACGCGCCTGGAACCGTCGTCGTTCACGTTGCAGCACGAACCGCGATTTACTGAGCCGCTCCTGTCGTGTCTGTAGAAGTTGTCGTATCAGTCGTCGTTCCTGACGCCTGAGTCTGCGCCGCCACATACTGTTGCGCCGCCTGCTGAGCTGCCGCCATGGCCGCCGTCTCATCGGATCCCGCCGCAAGAGCAGCCGCATATGCTTCCTGTGCGATTTCCTGAGCTGCTGTTGTAACAGTATCTGCCGCTGCCTGTCCTGTGTCGCCTGAAAGTGCAGCCTTGACAGAATCAATACTCTTGGAATCTATTGCTGCCTGCATAGCTTCAGAAACAGTACCTGCTGTTCCGACCGTTGCCGATGTCGGTGCTGCGTTGTATGTGCTGTTATTGAAAACATCCTTGCTTACCTGTTCACCGTCCTGCTTTACTATCTTCCAGAGACGCGCTTTATACCCCGTGTGTGCCGAAGTAACGCTGATATAACCGACAGGTTGTGTGCTGTCTGTGTAGATTTCCTCGCCTTCAGGCTCTATCGTCTCGAGTGTTTCGCTTTCGAACTCGATCGTCCTTCCGGGATCTCTTGTCTCTACACCATAAACATTAAATGTAATGGATTTTCCTGCCGTGTACCCCTCTATGTAGACCGGATAATCCTGATTGTTGGTGAATTTGAAATCCATGCCGCTCGATTCAGCTATTGCCGCATCCATCGACGGTTCCACATATGAAACTATGAGCGAATGATTGTAACGCTCATCTATCTGAAGCTCTGCGCGGATCACAGCATTATAAAGTGTTGTCGAGACCTGGCATATACCTCCGCCAAAACTCTCCACGACCTGCGACCCAAGATAAGACCCGGCCAGGTAATAGCCATTCTCCTCTGTAAACGGAGTAATAGTATTCAGCACTGACAACTGCTCTCCGGGATATAATGTTTTGCCATTTATAAGCGAGCATCCGTTTGCAATGTTATTGCATCTGTTGGAACCTGAATTCGGGTAATTTGTCGTGTACGTGCCGAGCAGATCCGTCACCTTGGACAGAGTCTCCCTGTCACCCTGCGGCTCGTCGACATCAATGTCAAGGTCAATGGAAGTATCTTTACCGTCCCAGCTCCCGCCAGTCAGTGTCTCTGTTATCTTGTCGGCAGACTCGTCATCATTTACGACGTAGCCCGTCTTGCCGTCAATTATCTCAAATGCGCCACTCGCGCGTGAGAGCGAGCAGTTGACCGCTTCCTGATTGAACGCCGCGCACTGTTCCGAAAGCACAGCGAGCACCATGTTCCTGTCAAGGTCCGTCGCGCCGGTAATCTTTGCCCCATTCTTCTCTAAATCTTTCTCTTCCTTATATCTGGCAATTACATTTGTCCCATGACCGTACTGACCTGCCTCGTCGATAACTTCCTCATTCACAAACTTAAGTCCCAGGTTTCCCGCTGTTACAGCTACTTCCTGTCCTTCTTCTTTGCCCTTGAGTGTTATGACTGACTGTTTCTGCGTCTCGACACTGTCTGTCACGGCGCTCAATGCTTCACTCTCTGTCATTCCGGAAACATCGACTCCGCTTATGCTGATGCCAGGCAGAATTGTCCTGTCCGGATACTTAAGAGCGTCCGCGCCAGACGTTTCCGCCGCACTGACTGTCAGGATTCCGGCCCCAGCCGGCGCCAAAACGCCCGCGCCGATAAACGCCAGTCCCGCCGCCATTACTGACACGGCGACTGCAGTGGCAAACCTGAACGACATGCTTGTTTTGCTTCCTGTTCCCGCTTTGCCCGATATTCCCGCATTGCCTGATATCCCCGCATTGCCTAATATTCTGTTATTTTCTATATTCCTGATAAGTGACATAAATTCCTTATGTTGTGATGCTTGTTATTTGTTCCCAATATCATTATGCAAAACAAATTCTATACAACTGCAACTACAAGTGAAACAACCATGCACGCAATAAGCACAATCGCGATCACAGATGCAACTATCCTTTTGACCTTATTACTCATATGAAACATATCAAATCCTCTTTCTGCTTATGAACATCTGTTCTTTATATCAAGGACGTAATTAT
>JAQWCI010000032.1 GCA_028706005.1 Lachnospiraceae bacterium | reverse complement strand
CTGTCAGGCGCGTATGTCGCCATTACTTCCTTAAGCGATGTTCCAAAATCTCCGACAAGTGAGCAGCAGATACATCCTGCATTCATTTCACGGATCTGGATCCCTGATTCTTTGAGGAACCCGCCGTCAATTCCGATCTCACCGAATTCATTTTCAATCAGTACTACTTTTGTTCCTGCGAGGGCTTCCCCCAGAAGCTTCTTTATAAGTGTTGTTTTGCCGGCTCCGAGAAAACCGGATACTATATCGATCTTTGTCATCATTCCTCCATTTTTTATAAGGTGAGCAGAACTGTAAGCCGGGTTATGTCTTGAATGATCATCTGTCTAGTACTGCCGTCGCCGGCAGTCTCAAGCGACCCACCTGAAGGATTGGCCGGGCCGGCCGTAACCTTCTGTTCGGTCTTGCTTCGGATGGGGTTTACAATGCGCCCTGTGTTACCACATGGCCGGTAGTCTCTTACACTGCCCTTTCACCCTTACAAAGCACTGCTTACGCAGCGCTTTGCGGTCTGCTCTCTGTTGCACTTTCCCTGGAGTCGCCTCCGCCGGCCGTTAACCGGCATCCTGCCCTGTGAAGCCCGGACTTTCCTCACCTGCACCCTTTCGGGATCTGCAGCCGCGATCACCCGTTCTGCTCACCGTCTGATAACTTTACTCATATGACTAAAATTTGTCAAATTACTTTTTTATAAAGACGACGTTACAACTGGAACCCTCCGCCTCCTACAAACTCTCTGCAAAGCGAATTCTTAGGTACTGCTGCCGTATCTACACCAACGAAATAATCGAGGAACTTGAGCAGCCTCTTCGCCTCATAATACTCAGGCTCCCCTTTTTTAACGTTGAACAGGAGCGGCTCGGCATATTGCTTTATTACCGAGAGCTCATATATGAGGACTGAATTGAAAACAGTATCAGCATCCTCCTGATAGGGGAAGATATACTGTTCTTCACCTTCGCGCACGCTCTTCCATATATTCAGTGTCTGCCTCGCATCATATCCGCGAAGCCATGAATCACGCACCATTCTTCGCAGGAGCCTTGCATCTGTCGTCGGGATCCTGTTGTGGTCATCAATATTGAGAGTAGTCAGTGCACTCGTGTATATCTTGAACTTATTCTCATCCGGCAATTCCTCAGTAGTCTTCGGATTGAGACAATGAATGCCCTCGATGATAAGAATATCGTCATCATGAAGCTTCATTTTTCTGCCCTTGTACTCACGTTTGCCGGCCTTGAAATTGAAAGTCGGCAGTTCGACCTCTTCGCCGTCAAGAAGATCATTCATATCATCATTGAACAGCTCCAGATCAATTGCCTCAAGACAGTCAAAATCATAGTTTCCGTCTATATCCACCGGTGTCTTCTCGCGGTTAACGAAATAATTATCGAGACTGATTATATGTGGCTTCAGGCCAAAAGATCTAAGTTGTATCGCGAGTCTGTGCGCGAATGTTGTTTTGCCGGATGAACTGGGTCCTGCGATCAGGACGAACTTCACGTTCTCTCTGTCGTTTATCATTCCCGCTATCTCGCCGATCCTGCGCTCCTGAAGAGCTTCCTGGACAAGTATCATATCATTTATACTGCCCTGGCATATGCGTTCGTTGAGATCACCGACATTTGCTATATCGACAAGATCTCCCCAGTCCTGGGAGAGTTTAAGCGTTTCAAAAAGGTGTCTGCTGTCCCTGAACTCTTCAACCACATCCGGATTGTCCTCAGTGGGCAAAACAAGCATCAGCCCGCCACTGTATGCCTCCACATGGAACTTCCTGACATACCCTGTGCCCGGGAGCATATACCCGTAATAGTAATCAAAATAGCCATCAAGGTTATACACATTTATCGTAGAACTTCTGCGAAAATGAAAGAGCTTCACCTTGTCAGCCATTCCCTGTCTCTCAAAAAGAGCAATGGCATCATCTATCGGATATGTTTTCTTCACGATAGGCATCTCCGCCTCTGCCATTTCCATCATTCTCTTTTCGATGGCGGCTGCAAAAGCATCATCGACCGGTACGTCTGAATCAACCACCTGACAATAATATCCGTTTCCGATAGAAAACTCTATCTTCACATGAACGCCCGGGCCGTAACAGTCAGAAACAGCTTTTACAAGCATCATCTCGGCCGTGCGGCAGTATGTTTTGTGTCCGGTAGCATCTTTTGTTGTTATGAAAGTAAGGACTCCGTCGCGGTCGACTTTCTTGGACAGTTCACGCATCTTCCCATTTATGTATATCAATGCGATGGTGTTGTGATACGCTTTCTGATACTCATTTGCTACCGTTTCATACGTTGTGCCTTTTTCATAATTGCTGGTATGTCCATCAATCATCAATGCCGGCATAAGAGCCTCCTTTTTAATCTTCAGATCTCCGTGAACGGTTCCGTTTGTTTTGATTCAATGACTTCAATTTCCGGCAATTCGCGTCCGAAAAAATCTTTCATATACGGTATGAAAATTTTCTCAAGGCCATAGTGTCCTGCATCTATCACGGCTATGCCCTTTTCCACCGCATCGATACCGTTGTGATGACTTATATCACCAGTGATCATCACATCGGCATTTGCCTTGACTGCCAGATCAATTTCTTCATGTCCGGATCCCGGAAGTATGGCCGTTGTCACAATAGGCTGGTTGAGGTCACCGTAAACTCTTACATGCGGTATATGAAAAACATCTCTCACGTAAGCAGCACAGTCTGAAAGCGGCATATGTTCAGGTAGGGTTCCAATTCTTCCCAATCCCTCGTGAGATATATCGTCCTTAAATGTTACCTCAAGGACTTCCCTGTCCTGCAGATTCATAGCATCTGCCGCGGCATCAGCCATTCCCATCACATCAAAATTAGTATGCATGGCGTAATACGAGATGTCATTCTGGATAAGTGCCAATATGCGCCGTCCGACAAAATCGTTATCATTTACCTTTTTGATCCCGCCGAATATAAGAGGATGATGTGTGACAAGCGCGTCTGCTCCGCTCCTTACTGCTTCATCTACTACCTCAGATGTCGCATCGAGAGCTACAATGACTTTTCTGACTTCCTTGTCGGATCTCCCGGCAATCAGTCCCACATTGTCCCAATCCTCAGCAAAAGACGGCGGACAGAACTGTTCGATAACGCTGATCATTTCAGACATCAGCATTCATGTCACCTCCTCTTATAGTACCTTTGGATCAACTATCTATATATGTTATAGCGCTTTCAATATCTTCAATGCCTGCCTTTATTTCCGGGATCCTGCTATTCTGCCGTTCAGTACACTTAAGTGAAGTCAGAATACCGTTATATATTTCTTTTTGCCTAAGAAGATATCGCCTGAGGACACGGTCTTTTTTGTCAAGCAGCACAGGTCCGTATTCGTCACATATTCTCTGCGGAAGACCAGGTCCATAAGGTGTTACGGCCTGATCTTCAACTGGCTTTGCGCATATGACAGGGTAGAACTTTCCATCTTCCTCTATCATCTGCTCATCAGTTATCTCCAGGCAAAGTCCCCTGAGACATTTTCTGAACGCCCCGAATTCCCTCTGCGGCTCCAGAATCAGCCTTACAAATGAACTTGTTTTGTCCTGGAACTCTGAAAGTATGGATCCTATCAGAAGACCGCCCATTCCCGATATTATCAGTGTGTCAGCCTCGCCTATTTCATAATTCTCAAGGCCGTCAGATTTTCTGACTTCTATTATACCTTCAAGTCCGTATGCCCTGATATTGGCTGCCGCTGATTTAAGCGGTCCGTCCGCAACATCCATGGCAATGGCGTGCACGGCCCTCTCGGATAATATGAGCTCTATGGGCACAAAAGCATGGTCACAGCCAACATCCAGTACAGAGCTTCCCTCCGGCACCATTTCGCATATAGCGGCAAGCCGTTTTGAAAGTTCATGGCTCTTATTTGTTTTCATCAATCAAGATAATCCTTAAGCTTCTTGCTCCTGCTGGGATGGCGGAGCTTGCGCAACGCCTTGGCTTCGATCTGACGGATACGCTCTCTTGTGACATTGAATTCCTTGCCGACTTCTTCGAGCGTTCTCGCTCTTCCGTCGTCAAGACCGAATCTGAGTCGCAGGACCTTCTGCTCTCTGGGAGTCAGTGTGTTGAGCACTTCCTGAAGCTGATCCTGGAGCAGTGAAAAAGCAGCAGCGTCAGCAGGGACCGGAACATTCTCGTCCTGTATAAAATCGCCCAGATGGCTGTCTTCTTCCTCGCCTATAGGTGTCTCAAGTGAGACGGGTTCCTGAGCTATCTTTATTATCTCACGAACACGCTCAGTAGTAATCCCCATTGTCTCAGCAATTTCCTCAGGTGTTGGTTCACGCCCAAGATCCTGCAGGAGCTGACGGCTCACACGGACAAGTTTGTTTATTGTCTCTACCATGTGGACAGGGATACGTATTGTTCTTGCCTGATCGGCAATTGCTCTGGTTATTGCCTGTCTGATCCACCATGTAGCATATGTTGAGAACTTAAATCCTTTGCGATAATCAAATTTCTCAACAGCCTTTATGAGTCCAAGATTACCTTCCTGAATCAGGTCAAGGAACAGCATTCCACGTCCGACATAGCGCTTTGCAATGCTGACTACAAGTCTCAGATTTGCTTCTGCCAGGCTGTTCTTAGCTTCGTTACCTGAATCTATGAGTTCCTGGAGCTCTTCATCTGATTTTCCTTTGATGGTCGGAATATCTTCCTGCTTGATTCCTTCCTTCTTGAGCTGATCTTTTGTGCCCTTTGTGTTGATCTGCTTCTCAAGGACCATGGATGCGATCTTTCCCGCTTCCATCTTTTTTGCAAGAACAATTTCTTCATCAGCGGAAAGGAGCGGTACTTTTCCGATCTCCTTGAGATACATTCTGACAGGATCCTCAATGTTGACATTGTCAGCCATAGAATCGATGTCGATCTCTATCTTCTTCTCTTCATCGTTCTCATTCTCATCTTCCTCTGCGATAAGCTCGTCATCCGAAGGGCTTTCATCTATCGTATCAGGAAGACTTATCACTATTCCGTTGCTGTCAATGGTATTATTGACGATTTCCCACTGGTCATCATCAATATCCATATCAGCAAACGCCTTGTCCACGTCCTTCTGATCCAGGACATTTTTATTCTTCTTGCCATACGCAATGAGATCCGCAAGCTTCTTCTGAAACAGCTCCTGCGCCTTCTCGTCTACTTTTACTGTCTCTTCAACGTTCTCTTCTGTTACCTTCTTTTCCTTCTTCAAATCTCTCCTCCATCTGCTCTGATTGTTTTGAAACTATCAGGTTTCTGCGCCTCTCACATGGAACCTTACCTTCGCCAGCTCTTCAAGTTCCTTCCTGCTCTTTATCATTCTTGCAAAAGCATCAGTTCCACCTCCGGCTTCATCCGTTATTCTTTTCGAGGCATGACTTTTTACAGAATAAACAATATCCCTGAGTGCTTTTTCTCTGTCCTGCGCCTCATCCGGCAAAACAAGTTCAGCGTTGAATAGTTTTGCCGCCCTGTTCTGCTCTTCTTCCTCTGTAAACAGTGAAATTATTGATGCTATCGTATTTCCTTCAGGATCAGCATAGAACTTTTCAGCGACTTCTCTCGGCAGCCCTTCACTGAAATCCTCAGGCTTAATATACCTGGACACCTGGGCAAAAACATCTTTGTCCGCGCTCATCCATGTCAGGAGCCAGGCCTGGTCGCGGAACTCCGACTCCGTAGCCGTGTTCTCATTTGTTTTGCCCTGTGTATCTGACCTCATCGGTCTCTTCACAGGCTTTATGACTCCTGTATCTGTATACGACCCTACAAGCTTTTTGAGCGAATCCAGGTTTATATAGTACTTTTCCGCCACGGCGCTTATGTAATTATCGCGCTCGACCTCGTCCTCAAATGTTCCGAGGCGCCTCGCAGCCTCTCTGGTGAAATCAGTCCTTCCGGCCGGGTCGGTCATGTTGTAATCTTTCTCCATCATCCGGAGTTCATAATAGAAACTGTTCTCGGCGTTATCTATCCTCTTCTGGAATTCACCTGCTCCGGCATTCTTAATGAATTCATCCGGATCCTTGTACGGCCGAAGATCGAGCACTCTGGCTCTTATTCCGCCTTCCTTCAGGATACCGTTATTCCTCAGAGCTGCCTTTACACCTGCTTCGTCAGAATCATATGACAGAAGGACTCCGTTCACATACTTCTTGAGTATACCGGCCTGCCCGCTTGCAAAAGAAGTACCCAGCGATGCGACAGCCTGCGTGAATCCTGCCTGGTGCATCGCGATGACATCCATATACCCTTCGCACAGAATATACTGATCTTTCCTGCTTCGTTTCGCCAGATTGAGTCCGTACAGATTGCGTCCCTTGTCAAAAATCGGTGTCTCAGGGGAATTGAGGTATTTGGGCTTTCCATCACCCATGACACGACCGCCAAAACCTATGACACGATTGTTCACGTCCATGATCGGGAACATGACTCTGTTCCAGAACTTGTCGTGAAGCCCTTTTCTTTCATCGTGTGCTGCAACGCCGGCTTCAAGTATCACATCATCACTGAATCCCACAGCCCTCAGATGTTTCACAAGATCAGAGCCTGCTCCGTCTGCATATCCAAGACCGAACATATTCATAGTATCAGACGTCAGCTTTCTGTCCGTGAGATACTTAAGTCCTGTCGCGCCTTTGGGTGATCTGAGAAGTTTGAAGTAGTAAGTGGCTGTTTCCTTATTTACCGCGAAGAGCATTTTTCTGTGCTCCTCTTTCTTCTTCATTTCCTCACTGTAATCAGCCTCGGGCAGTTTTATCCCAGCCCTGTCTGCAAGCGCCTGCATTGCTTCCTGAAAAGTATAGTTCTCATACTTCATGAGGAAGGTAATGACATTTCCGCCCGCCCCGCAGCCAAAACAGTAGAATATCTGTTTATCCGGCGATACTGAAAACGACGGGGATTTCTCATTATGAAAGGGACAAAGTCCGAAATAATTAGCCCCCTGCTTTTTGAGATGCACATACGAGCCGACAACATCTACGATATCGTTGCTGCTGCGCACCTGCTCTATGACATCATCTGGATAATACATTTCACTCCTCGATTTCAGATTGTCACTGCCATGTCTTTGGCACGTATATTTCCTTGTATCTGGCGATCGCGAACCTGTCTGTCATTGAACTGATATGATCACAGACTATCCTCTCTTTGGAATCTCCCTGATCCATTCTGGTCTGGAGATATGAAGGCAACAGATCAATGTGTTCAAGGTAATAACCATACAGTGCTTCCACCAGCATTTCAGCCTTGTGCTCCTCGCCCTTTGCTTCAGGGTTCATATACACTCTCTCGAACATAAAGCTGCGGAACTTCATCATTGCTTCCGCCGTTTCATCGCTCATTTTTATTACAGGCTTTCCGGCGCTGGCTGTGATTATGTCATGTATGAAATGATCAAGACGGTCATTCAGCGTCCTGCCAAGAACACAGGCAATATCTTCCGGCACATCGTTTTCCGTAAGTATTCCGCCTCTTATGGCATCATCCATATCATGATGGAAATATGCGATCTTATCGGCAAGTCTGACTATCTGTCCTTCCAGTGTATTCGGGTGTCCTGATGTCTGATGATTCAATATGCCATCCCTGACCTCATATGTAAGGTTCAGACCCTGCCCGTCTTTTTCAAGTATATCTACCATGCGAAGACTCTGTTTGGAATGATCAAAGCCTTCCGGGCATACGCGGTCCAGCACTCTTTCTCCTGCGTGACCGAAAGGAGTGTGTCCGAGGTCATGACCGAGCGCTATAGCCTCCGTAAGATCCTCATTAAGACGCAGGGCTTTTGCAATCGTGCGGGCATTCTGCGACACTTCGAGCGTGTGTGTAAGCCGGGTCCTGTAATGATCGCCATCAGGTGTGATGAAAACTTGTGTCTTGTCTTTCAGTCTTCTGAAAGACTTACAATGGAGAATGCGATCTCTGTCCCTTTGGAATACCGGTCTGATATCGCATTGTTCCTCGTCGTGGAGCCTTCCTTTGGAGTTGACGGAAAAACCGGCCCACGGCGCAAGTATTTCCTTCTCACGTTCTTCAAGCTCTTCACGTATTGTCAATTTGCACATCCTTTCGGGATATTTACCATTTGGAAAACTGCGATGTAAATTCGCCGTATGTATTGTTTATTCCCCGCATTGAGCCTATTTCCTTTTTTGAAAAAGCAATTATCAGAAAGATAAATAAACGCGTGCAAAAAGCCGGGAACAATGTTCCCGGCTTTTTCAGCGGCTGTAATGGCAACCTTTATGCGGAAGATGGGACTTGAACCCACACGGCCTTGCGGTCACAAGAACCTTAATCTTGCTCGTCTGCCAATTCCGACACTTCCGCGCATATGATGTAACTCTCATCAGCTGCGTAACGGCTTTCCCTTTTCGACTTTTCCTCGAAAGGATGCAGGAAAAGGGACTTGAACCCTCACTGTATTGCTACAACAGGCACCTGAAGCCTGCGCGTCTGCCATTCCGCCATTCCTGCACGCAAGGGATATAATACCCGATTGAAAAGCTGATGTCAATAAAAGATTTTGGAAAATGGGACGGACGGGGATCGAACCCGTGACCTCTCGCGTGTGAGGCGAACGCTCATCCCGGCTGAGCTACCGTCCCTGGAAATTTATCACGAAGTGAAGCTTACCACATTTGTGCAAAAAAGGAAACATTTTTGCGGCATCATTTCAATTGTTTTGCATGATGCCGCAGCAGGAACATGGTCAGATTTTCTTTACCGGCACAGTATGAATAGGGATCGACGGATCTACCTTCCATATTTCTCCGCAAACCGGGCACTTTAGCGTTGCCCAATCCAAACCTTTGCTCTCAACTATCATGCTGTGATTTTCACATTTGGGGCACCAGAAACATGGTGTTTCCTCTCCGATATTCAGGAAATCATAAAATACTTCTGTTCCCCCGGCAACTCCCTTAAGCTTATTATCATTAACTTCCATTTCTTCTTTGCTCATTTGTTTTCTCCCTTCACCATTGTTGGTTATTTCATGTTACAAATATTTATACGAATGATTTTCAAAAATGGCTCAAAAAAGAAAAAAGCATGTTGATTTTGACCTCAGTTGTTGCTGCTAACACTTGTTTTGCTTCATTCACTTACCCATTGTATTTTCTCTGTATATAAGGTCTGCTGATAAATGTGAGACCGTTCGAACCTTCAATAGTGCTGTTGTCGCATTACGAACCTGAGCATTACCTCAGCGCAACCGGTGACGTCCATGCCCTCTTTCCGTCTGCTGTCAGAAGTTCGCAGCGCATAAATGTTTCCGTATCGACCGTATGTCTTATAACGATTCCATCCTCATCAGGAATGATGGTCCTTTCGTCAGACCACGAATAGTTACTGTAAAACACAGCCTTTACAACATCCTTCGAGACCTTCATTCTGATTTCGCTCCTGTCCCTGTCCACAACATATTCTGTTATCACCGGTCCCTGGCTCGCATAGAATTTTCCATCTCTTATAGCTTCCGTTACTGCCTTCTCAGAAAGTTCATCAGCATCCACTAATATATACGAAACACATTGATCCCCGTCATAGTGGTGCGCATCATCTGCTGCGACTGCCGGAACCATCAGGCCTCTTGATGCCCATATGTCAAAATACTGCGACGAATCAGCTCTCGCTACATTCCACGGAAGTCCTGAAACGGTGTTGTATATCTCTGCTCCGCTTACACCTTCAGCCCTTGAAATGTCATCAGGATCCATTACAGACCATGACGGGTGACACAGGATAGAGATTCCGCCGGCATCCGCTATGGCTTTTATCATTTTCTCCGGCCCTGGTGACGTTCCCCATGGGTACTTTCTGAGCGAAGGAATGTCGCCTGTGCCTATCCCCAGAATATGGAATATCCTGCCGTCTCCCGGGTAATTTGAGCCTGTATCCCATTCAGCACCTGACATTATAAGAAAATCCCGTTTTTCATATTCAGATACCGCGTCCGGATCTCCTTTTATGAACTCTGTGGGGCCCGGCTTTCTGTGATCTGTTATCGCAATAAAATCATATCCGTTACTGCGATACTGTCTGATTGCCTCTTCCCTGCATACGCTCCCGTCAGAAATGGTCGTGTGCATATGAATATTGCCTTTAAACTGATTCCCGGAATTTCTTATAATGGTCTTCATCACAACGTCGCTCCCTTTTTTGTTTCATGATACACCAAAAACACCGGGCGGGGAAATCCCGTCCGGTGTCAATTTGTATAGTATTCTTGTTTATTTCGTCCCTGCCTGTGATCAGACTGACCGTCGCTTTATTCTGCTGCGCCGTCGATCTCCTGCCACTTTGCTTCGAGCTGCGAGCATGTTTCATCTTTGTCGTTCGTGCCGGCAAGATAAGCCTGAAGGATCTCGCCTGCTGACTGATGCCAGCTGTCTGTAGAGTAGATGATCTCAAGATCGTTTGTTCCTTCATCAGCTGCAAGAGCATTGCCCTGATTGATGATTGCAAAATCTGATTCAGCATCTGTTTTGATCGGAGGAACTACTCCTGCAACATCAGTGAACCATGCTTTGCCTGTATCTGATGTGTACCACCAATTGACAAAATCAAGTGTTGCCTGAAGGTTCTCGGAATCCTTGTTTACATGAAGAGCCTGATCTGATCCGGAAATTACCTTGCACTGATCAGCATTGTCAGAAACCGGGTATCCGTCAAAACCTATGTTGATGTCGGGATTGATTGACTTTACGTCGCCTTCGATCCATGCGCCCTGGCCTACTACCATAGCAGCTTTCCCTGTGCCGAATGCTGACTCTTCGCCTGAAAGATCAGTCTCAAGCGGCTTGTCATCACCATATTTAACTGTGAGATCAAGGAAGTTGAAGAAGTTATCATAAATTGCGGGATAATCTTTGATCTTGGCTTCGCCGTTCTCGAACTTTGTTACAAGTTCAGCTGTGGAAATTCCTGCATCCTCAGCCGCTGCGTCTATGAATGACTGAGCTGCATGTTTGAACACCCACCATTCAGCGTAGCCTGTTGTGAAAGGAGTATAGCCTGCAGCAGAGATCTTCTCGCATGCATCCTCAAGTTCTGTTGTTGTCTGAGGGAATGCTGTGATACCGACTTCATCAAAAATGTCCTTGTTGTATACCATTCCGAAATAGTTGCCCTTTATTGCTATGCCAT
Organism: Lachnospiraceae bacterium; assembly: GCA_028706005.1. Lineage (GTDB taxonomy): Bacteria > Bacillota > Clostridia > Lachnospirales > Lachnospiraceae > CAG-791. The sequence goes on along the minus strand of JAQWCI010000032.1, from coordinate 7,862 downwards.
ACATACCTGTTCCGTCTGACGGCGAAGCCATTACGCTTGCAACTGAATCAGAGATCGTATCCATAAGAGGCTGGTCAGAAAGATCATATGAGTACTCTTTGTAAGTATCAATTTCCTTGCCTGATGTAGATGAGAAGATATCAGGGATCTCACCTGAATTGATCTTTGCCTTAAGGAGCGTAGGATAATCATTCTGAGTGGTTTCATAATTAATTGTCACGTTCGGAGCAACTTCTTTGTACTCATCGATCAGTGTGTTGATGGCGTCCGCATACTCAGGTGAAGAGATGAACATATAGATCTCTCCGGAGTCCTTGGAATAATCAACTTCGCCTGTTGCCGCTGCGGTCTCGCTTGTCGCTGCCGCTGTTGATTCTTCAGTAGCTGCTGCTTCGCTTGTCGCTGCTGCAGCCGGTGCTGCTGACGATGCAGCCGCTGCTGTGTCTGTAGATGCTGCGGAGCTTCCGCACCCGCTTAGTACTGATCCGATCATTGCTGCGGACAGCACTGTTGCCAATAACTTTTTCTTCATAAATATCTCCTTCCGCGCTTTTGCGCTTAAATTAACTCAGCCCTTCACAGCTCCGGCCACGACACCTTCAACTATATATTTCTGCAGGAAAACGAATACTACTATTGAAGGAAGTACCGTGAGCACCATGGCTGTCATGGCATATTGCCACTTTGTGTTCATCTGCCCGACGAAGGTATACGCCGCCAGGACAAGTGTTTTTGTATTATTGCTGCTGTTTACCATGAGGAGCGGGAGCAGGAAATCGTTCCAGATCCACATGACATCAAGCACTATTACCGTAACCGTGACCGACTTAAGGAGCGGGAAAATAACCGAAATAAATGTCCTTATTGTCGACGCCCCGTCTATATGAGCACTCTCGTCAAGTTCCCTCGGTATTGTCTTCATAAAATTGTAGAAAATAAATGTTGCCATCGGTATACCGAAGCCCCAGTACTGGATTCCCAGACCGACCTTGCTGCCTGACAGGTGGATTACCGACATGGCCTTGAGGAGGGTTATCATTATCGTCTGAAAAGGTATCAGCATAGGTGTTATGAGGAGCGTGTAAACGAACTTTGTGTAACGTGTTTTCCTTCGGTCCAGGATGTACGCTGCAAGTGACGCGAAAGCCACGATTCCGGCCAGTCCGATCACTGTTATGATCACGTTGTTGAGGAACAGCTTGCCGTACTTTATCTTATCAATAACATATGAATAGTTTTCCCAGGTCGGAGCCTTAGGAAGAGCTATGGGATCCGCCACGATCTCGCCAAAAGGTTTGAACGAGTTCATGAACATCAGGAAGACCGGGTAGAAATACATTAATGCGATGAGCGTCAGGGCTATTATCATTACTACATGCCAGACTTTTCTCTTTGTGTGCATTCCCATCACAAATCCACCTCCTTCCTGCTCATTCCCTTCAAAACAAGTTGCGTAATGACGAGTACAACGAGGAAGTAAATTATTGCTTCTGCCGAGCCCTTGCCATAATTATTATCGGTGAATGCCACTTTATATATTTGCAGCGTGGCGCTGTATGTGGAGCCTCCGGGTCCTCCTTTTGTAAGGGCGAGGATGATATCGAATACTTTCAGTCCATTTGTGAGCGACATGAATATGCAGGTCGTGAATGAAGGTCCAAGAAGTGGAAGCGTCACCTTGAAAAATTTCTGTCTGCCGTTACAGCCATCAACAACTGCAGCTTCAAGGACGTCATTCGGGACTGCCTGAAGTCCTGCTATATAAAGTACAATATAGAAGCCAAGCGACTGCCACACACCTACAAATGACACAGCCCAGAAAGCAAGTTTCGGATCTCCCAGCCATGACAGATTAAGGAAGCCCCAATTTGTTGTTTCAAACAGTTTTGAAAAGCCCTGCGTGAAAATGAACTTCCATATAAATCCCACTATTGTCATGCTCATAATATATGGAATGAAGAACATGCCGCGATAGACATTTACTCCTTTGAATTTCTTCGTAAGCACAACTGCGAGCGCCAGTGCAAGTATGTTTGATACTATGACAAAGAAGATCGTATACTTCATTGTGAACCAGAGACTTGTGAGGTATGACTTATCACCTGTGACCAGGTCTATGAAGTTTGCAAACCCGACAAATTTCGGGGTCTTCGAAATACCGTTCCATTCAGTGAGTGAGTAATACCCGCTCATAACAAAAGGTATGTACATCATCATTGTGACAAAAACAATTGCCGGAAGTGTATAAAGGACATTTTCCAGTTTTTCTTTCTGTCCCTTTTTGGACTTTCCCATGAGGAATCCCCTCTTTCCATGTGAATCAAAACGTATGCCAAAACATATGATGTCAGAATTGACGTTTATCCTGTTATTTGTTTTGACGTTTATCGTGCATCTTGCACAATCAACTTCTATTTACAAATTATATAATCGTCATTGCGACGGATAAATGGAGAATCCGGAACTGCTTTCTGTAAAAATGTGAACAAGTTCGTAAAATGGAAAACAGGATTCTGAAGAAGTATTACAATAAAGAAACAAAGAAAATGTCACACAAGCAAAATACATTCAGGCATGGTTGAAAATGGCAGACATCATAAAATCACACAAACAGAATAAACTGAGCATCAGCATAAGGCAGCGCATGGATAAGGCGCCGCTCTGGCTGGAGCTTACAACCATACTTACGATTCTTATGATCCTGCTGACCGCGGCACTCACCACTGCCACATACAGAAGGAACCGTCAGGTCACGCTTTCTTCAGAGACAGAGACCAGCAGGCAGATGCTGCAGCTCAAAACCATGAATCTGGAAAGGTACATTGATGAGCTTGCCGCGTTCAGTATTCAATCAGTGTATGACAATTCGCTTTACGCCAGTATGCAGTCCAGGACTCCGCTTTCTGATACAGAACGTTCCTCAATCAGTTCATACATAAGAGGCTTCTACTACTCAAGATCTGACCTGAACTCATTTATGATGTATCTCATAAACCAGGGTCTGGATGTGGGTTATTCTTCGGGTTCAACCGTTGGATACGAACGTGTGAGATTCAAGGCTGTAGATTCCGCTGACTACACTTCTATAATAGAAAGCTGCAATGAATCTCCCAACAACTGTTCCATTCTTCCGGCAAGCAGCTCAAATTCGCTGTTCCATTTCGACCACACAATAGTGCGCGTAAGGGATAACAGCCCGATAGCTTTAATCAGTTTTGACGTGGATCTCACGGAACTCGAGGGTCTGACTCAGAACAGTACCGGCCTTGACCGTTTCATTGTATTACTTAACAGTGAAGGCGATCTGCTCTATTCCGATCTCGATTACATCACTGATAATTATGGCCCTGACTCTGAACGGGTTGTTCTTTTCCCTGAATCAGGCTCGTCTGACACAATAACGCTTAATGGTGTCAAATATCTGTCGGTATCAGAAGCTGACAGTAAATATGGTCTTAAACTTGTCTCTCTCGTGCCAGTGGGCCAGCTTACGCAGAAAGTCAGATCCGCAAGTTTTGACGCCGTTCTCGAGCAGATCATGTTCTTTGCTCTGGCCATTGTTCTTATTTTCCTGTTAGTCCGTTGGCTCACGCAGCCCCTTTCGGTTCTCTCTTCCAAGCAGGAAAAAGCTGGCACAGGAGACTTTTCATCAATAGATATCGGAAGATCCAGGGAAATCAAAGCGCTGAGCAATAGTTTTAACGAAATGACCACTCATATCGGTTCACTTATTGATCAGAACTATGCTTCAGAGCTCAACGAGAAGACCGCACAGCTGGCGGCTCTTGAGGCACAGATGAATCCTCATTTCCTTTATAACACTCTCCAGGCAATAGGGTCCGAGGCGCTCATGCATGACGAGATGGATGTTTACACAATGCTTACATCTCTTGCAGGTAATCTCAGGTATTCAATAAAGGCCGCTGCCGAAGTGCCTCTTCAGGATGAAATGAAATATGTAGACAACTACATCAGGCTGCAAAAGGTCCGTATGGGCGACAGGCTCACTGTCTCCCAGAAGATCGATCCTGCGACTCTTGTTGCTCTCATTCCAAAGATTTCGATCCAGCCTCTTGTTGAGAACTCGATACAGCATGGAATACAGGGTGACCGGACATCTGTTAAGATTCTTATTGAAGCCTTCTACAAGGGCGATTATCTTGTGATACGCGTCACTGACGACGGAATAGGAATCTCTCCGGAAGACATCGGAAATCTTAACAACAGCTTTACCAGACAGACGCTCGCAGATAATGGCGCAAGTATCGGTCTCACAAATCTGTATCACCGTATACGGCTTATGTATGAGAACGATGCTGCCCTTCAGATAAAGAGCGAAACAGGCGAAAGTTCATATACTTCTGTGACGATGATTCTGTCAGTAAACAGCAGCAGAATTACTGAAGTCACAAAGAAACAAACTTCTGATACAGAAACGGAGCAGACAAAACAAAATGTATAAAGCACTTATAATCGACGATGAACGTCCCGTGAGGATCGCAATAAGCAAGCTCGGCGACTGGAATCATTTTCATATTGAGATGCCTGAGATGGCAGAAAACGGCAAAGATGCTCTGGAGAAAATGCAAAGTGGCAACTACGACATTTGTTTTGTCGATATGCAGATGCCTGTAATGAACGGTTCCATGTTCCTCCAGGAGTGCGCAAGAGAATTTCCGGATACCGGCGTCATAGTCATAAGTGGCTATGATGATTTCTCGTATGTTCAGAATGCAATAAGGTGCGGTGCTGTCGACTATCTGCTGAAGCCAATTGTAAAATCAGAGCTCGATCTGGCTATTGAGAAAGCAATCAGAAAAATTCACCCTGATGTCGATTTTTCATCCGAGTCTGAAGACAGCAACATTTCTGCCGAAGATGTCATCGCAATGATACACAACACAATAGATACGAATTATTGTTCGTCTATTCAGATATCAGACTTTTCAGACAAATACTTCTTCTCGCGTGAATATCTGTCCAAACTCTTCAAGGCAAAATATGAGTGCAGTATTTATGAATATCTGATACGAGTGCGCATGGAGCACGCCAGAGAGCTGCTCCTTGATCCGGACCGCAAGATCCTGGATATTGCGCAGGCGGTTGGCTACGGCGACACAAATTATTTCTCAAAGGCATTCCGGAACTGCTGTGGAATAACTCCGAGTGAATTTCGAAAGCAGAACAACTGCGGGGAATAAGACCAGGAAGATTCCACATACAGAACAGCTGCTGGGTATCGGTATCGTCCGGCAAATTCCACATACAGAACAGCTATGGGGTATTGTCCGGCAAATTCCCATACAGAACAGCTGCTGGGTATTGTCCGGCAAATTCCACGTACAGAATAGCTGCTGGGTATAGGAACACGAATCAAGTCACAAATAACACATAGGCACATGTACTCCCTTGCGGGAATGCATGTGCCTATGTGCGGGTTGGGCTGTTATGAAAACAGTCTGTAGCTCGTGCGGGAATCGAACCCACGATTCTGCCGTGAGAGGGCAGCGTCTTAGCCTCTTGACCAACGAGCCATTTGTTTTGCCGCTATTTATCTGAGCGACGAATGTTATTGTACCGTAAGTATCAACGATTGGCAAGTAATAGTTTAAGATTTTTTCAAAAACCGGGTTGTTACCGTTTCGCGGGTATGCTTGCGTCAGCTGTGGTTACCGTACGCGATTCTTTACCCGCGAATTCGATGTTCTGCCCCGTTTCGCGGGTAAACCCGCAGAAGCCTCACTTGCCAGACTCGTTTTCTTACCCGCGAATTCGATGATCTGCCCCGTTTCGCGGGTAAACCTGCAGAAGCCTCACTTGCCAGACTTGCTTTCTTACCCGCGAATTCTTGTATGCTCCATCACCTATGAACAAGTAACTCCGGGTCACTGTTTGTCCTTCGGTATGTCCTCAGGATTATCGTACAGCCTTCCATCGACAATATACACGATCCTCTTCGCGTGCTGGGCGACCTTCAGGTCGTGCGTTATCATGACTATCGAGTGTCCCATGTCATTGAGCTGCTCGAAGAGTTTCAGCACCTCCTTGCCGCTCTCCTGATCAAGTGCTCCTGTAGGCTCATCGGCAAGAAGTATAGCCGGCTTTCCGACAAGTGCCCTTGCAATGGACACACGCTGCTTCTGGCCACCTGACAGTTCATTTGGTTTATGACGAAGCCGATGATCAATGCCAAGCATCTTTATGGTGTCGTAGCACTGCTCTTCTGCTTCCTCGCTCGACATACCTCTTACAAGCAATGGCATAATGATATTCTGCATGATGTTATATGTGGGAATCAGTTGATAGTTCTGGAATATGAACCCTATCTCGCTGTTCCTTATCTCAGTCATATCCTCTTCCTGCAGGCCATGTACCGCCTTGCCATTTAGATAGTATTCCCCGCTGTCGAGTATATCCATACAACCGATTATATTCATAAGTGTTGTTTTGCCTGATCCGGAAGGACCCAGGATGGCCACGAATTCCCCATCTTCGACTGAGAACTGCACATTCTTGAGAACAGGCACCTTCTCGTCACCGATCTTATATCCCTTACAGATATTCGTCATTTTTATTATGTTTCGAGCCATGATTCCTCCATAATGCATTTACGTATTACATCGCGCAAAGAGAAATTGAGATGCTATTTCTCTTTGCAATCATTCAGGTTTGTAATGAGATCTTGTATTGTCGTTTTATATAACATTGCAAACCTGAGGAATGAAAGATTATGCATCAGTATAATTTTTCATTCTACGATCTTGATCCTGAGAATGTTGTCGGTTCCGTCTTCGAGAATTATGCCCACTACATCTCCTGAAGAGAGCTTGGAGAATGTCGTCGTTGAGCCTAGTCTTGTGGTTACATCAGTGCCGACCGGAATCTCATATTCAGCCGTTTCGCCGGTCTCGGTAAATGTCTGCTGGTCACTGCCAGTTCCACCCATATTTCCGCCTGACATTCCGGAAGTGCCTGTTGGAGCACCCGTTGGAGCACTCATAGTCTGTGTCCCTGATGCTGCCATTGCTGAAGATTCCGAATTACTGTCGCCGGATTGTGCCATTGCGGCGCTGTCACCTGATGGAGGTGTCATGCCACCGTCAGGGTCCCCTGACTGTACCGCTGATGCATCATCAGAGTTTCCACTGGTTGCTGCTGCCGCTGAGCTTGCCACGCTGCTGTCATCGCCAGTCTCCATTACACTTATCGTCATATCGTTGCCGATTATGGAAGTTATCTCTCCGTAAACAAGTTCTTCACCGTCAGATACTGCCAGGACATCGGCTTCCTCGGCCGCGAGCTCTTCCTGATACAGCTTATACTTGTAAGAGCCATATGCGATAGCAGCCGCAAGTACAATAACAATGATCACGATGATCCTGTTCCTGCGCTTTTTCTTCTTCTTTTTCTTCTGAAGATCTGCGGCGGCCTTATTGGCCGCTACCTCTTCTTCTGTCAGTGAAACATGAACTTCCTCTCCGGCCTTATCCTCGGCCGCAGCCGAAAACTCCGGAGCATCAGTTGACAGAACTATTTTGTTGTCATTCGATTCAGAATTCATACCAGGCATTTCCTCTTATACTCCATATGTCAATTCTTGAAAAGTGAGCACTTGGTGCCTCTTTTCACTGTTTGCGCTCACTTTCTGACACCGTGCCATAGCTGACAGTAATAATACTTGTCGAAAAGTGAGCTCTGAACGCTCCTGAGCACTGTTTGCGCTCACTTTTTGGTGCCGTGCCATAGCTGACAGTAAATGCACTTTCTGAAAAGTGAGCACTTGGTGCCTCTTTTCACTGTTTGCGCTCACTTTTTGGTGCCGTGCCATAGCTGACAATAAATTCACTTGTCGAAAAGTGAGC
>JAQWCI010000176.1 GCA_028706005.1 Lachnospiraceae bacterium | reverse complement strand
ATGGTTGGTATATCTGTGACCAACAGAATGGCTATTTCTTTCATTTCCCGGAATTCATGCCGCCTGATCCTAATCCCTATAAGGCATTTGGCAAAGAACTTGTTTTGGCTGTACATGCGGAAATCAAAACTCGTGATGGTGGAGAGACAATAATTGATACTGATACTTCATGGCAAACAGCGCCACATCAGGTCATACACTCAAATGTATACGGATCTGAAGTAATTGATGGACGCAATTGTATCCCCGGGTGGAATACAGTTAATGAGGGGTCAGCAGTGTCAGACTCTTCAAATTGGAGCATGGCACATAAGGCAGAAAACGGAGATGCATTAAACTCGCACATTGCAAAACAAATGATTCCGCCTGTCAAAGTGATCAAAACATATGACGGCATTTATTTGCGGAGTGTGCACGGACATTCTGTCTATGATTTTGGTCAAAATGTTGCAGGAATGTTGGAATTTGAAGTCAGAGGGAAAGCGGGTGATGTAATCCATGCATGGCCTGCTGAGAAACTGACCGAAAGCGGAGACATCAATCAGGTGGCCAAGAACTGGATGTTGATCGATGTCTGTGAATCATACATAATTGCCCGGGATGATACATGGGAAAAATTTGCCATGACGTTCACATATTTCGGAGGCCGCTATGTGGCGCTTGACTGTGACCCGGAAAGAATCAGGAATATTCGCCTGAAGGCTATATCTTCTGCAAGGGAGGCAGCAGGTGGCTTTTCATGCGACGATGAAAGACTGATGCAGATATATAAGTTGGTTGATAAAGCGATAGAGGCCAATATGGTCAGTGTTCATACGGACTGCCCGACTATCGAACGTTTTGCCTGGCAGGAGGAAAACCATCTTATGGCTCCGTCGGTCATGTATTTGAAGCAGGTGAAACTTCATTGGGAGAAATTTCTTACAGATGCCAGAACTGCGCAACTCACAGAGGATGACTGGTTCAACGATATGCATCATGGCCGGTACTATCCCGGTGCCGGGCTCATTCCATCTCAGGCTCCATGCTATATCCCGAATGTTTTGCCGGTCCCAGGAATAGGTGATTTTTATAATGTGATAGGTTGGGGAAGCAGTATCATTATCGGCACATGGTGGCATTATAAGTTTTATGGGGACAAGCAGATTATCCGTGATAATTACGCGGCTGGAGTAAAGTATTTGGCTTTTCTGAAAACAAATGTCAACAATGAGGGCTTTATCAATAATGGACTTGGTGATTGGGGCAATCCTACTGGTGAATATGCAAAAGACAACATAGAAACGGCGTTTTTGTATGCAGATGCGAAGATTCTGGCGGAATTCGCGACGATATTGGGTAATACTGATGATGCTTGCTCATTCAGCGAATATGCGGAGAACGTAAAGGAGAACTATAACGTAAGGTTATTGGTCTTTGATCAGGACACAGGTCATTACTGTTACAGGGTCTGGGATCATAAAGATAATATCTTTATGACACAGGCAGCTGAGGCTATGCCATTGTACTGGGGAATGGTGCCTCCAGAAAGAGAGAATGATATAGTTAAGAGCTTCAGAGAGACTATTGAAGATGCCGGATCGTTAAAGACCGGTGAAGTCGGACAGCCGTATATCATTCAGATGATGTCTGAATGGGGTATGGATGATCTCCTGTGCAGCATGATACTGAAGAAGGAGCAGCCGTCATATTATGCATTTGTCCTTGCCGGTGAGACAACGCTTGGTGAGTATTGGGAAGAGAATCCAAGGAGTCATTGCCATGACATGATGGGACACATTATTGAGTGGTATTACAATGGCATTGCTGGGATCAGGCCGCTTAGTCCGGGGTTTGGCAGGGTACTTATAAAGCCATATCTGCCAAAATCAACAAATCATGTTAAGTGTAATTACAGATCAGCGTCAGGCATGATAAATGTGGAAATGACTCGCCAGTCAGATGGCAGAATTAAGCTTGATGTAACTGCTGATGATGGAATTGAGATCGTAATAGACAGAGGAAAACTGGACTAGAAGAATCATTTCTGGTGGTTAAGATTGTATAGATATAGACTCCTGAAGACGCATGCCGGATTCAGGAGTTTTTAATGATAGTAGTTAGGTGCCTTGACATAATCGCAAAACTAATGCATAATACAAAACATAAGGTACCTAAATAAAACAAAGCGGGATAAAAACAGATCAGTTGAGGTCACAAACAACCAATAGGAGGAGAAAAACAATATGAGAGACAATGATTTGAGAAATAGTAATAACAGCTATAGAGAAGAAAACCAGGATTCAGATAACGGAATCCAGAGATGCAATCAATGTGGAAGGCACTGTCCGGTTACAGCACTTAGCTGTGACAGGGGAAGAGCATACTGGGAAAAGAATCAGGGATATAACGAAAACGAAGCCACAGGTGATGATAACAGCAGAGGATCTAATCACGGAGAAGGCCATGTCTGGCATGGCGGAGAGAACCATGAAAGAGGAAATCATGATAAAGGCAGACATGCAGGCTGTCCTGTAGGTATGCATGGAAATCACGATAGTTTTAAGGGCGGCAGATGCGGAAGAAACCATGATGATCACGGAAAAGGCCATGGCAGGGATGCCTATGATAAAGATGATCTGGGCGACCTGATGATCATTTGTACACACCACATTTATCATTCGAAAGTTAATGACAAGGGTTACGGACTCAGCCAGAACAGGATACTTATGATTCTTGCTGAGGAGAAGCAGATGACGCAGAAAGCGCTACAGGAAATCCTTCATATTCAGCCGGGGTCAATAAGTGAGACTCTGTCAAAACTTGAGGAGAAGGGACTGATAGTCAGGAATAAGGATGAAGAAGATAAGCGGAAAAGTCTTATTGTTTTGACTGATCAGGGAATTCAGTCGGCGCAGGAACTTCACAAGAATGATGGCGAAGATGAAGTAACAGACCTATTTTCAGCACTAGATGACGATGAAAAGACAGCGCTGAAGGATACACTTAAGAAACTGCTTGAAAGCTGGAAATAACCAGACATAATAAGAAAAGACATCGGCAAGCGCTGGTATGATGATAATGGAACTTTGAATATAAACCTGATAGATTTTCTCCTTGATAAGAATGTTATTCAGGGCTAAGAAACGAGGAGTTTCCTACTCCCACTCGCTGACCCCGAGGCTCTGGCGTTCCATAGCCTGCTCAAGGGTTATTTTGTGACAGTCGTCTGAAAGGTATTCCATCAGTTCTTTGGTTCCTTCACGCGTCACATTATTTACAACGAAAATTTTACTGCAACCTGCGTTGACGAGCCACTGTCTGACCATTTCAACATTGGCGTACGGTGAATCGGTTTTTGTGATGATGCCTATCAGTGGACGCAGGATAAATGACTGAAGTGCCGGGCTGAACAGGCTGTAAGGCTCGTCGGCTGACTGAACAAGAGCTACGACATCAGCCTCAAAAGAGAAGCAGGCAAGCCCGACACTGAAGTGTTTTGACTCAGCGTATTCACCAGGAGAATCGATTGTGTCCCCGTCCGTGATAGTGTATTGAGTTTTTTCGTAATGGAGTTCTTCGCCGCGAAGAGCCTGTATCAGGGATGTCTTTCCGGCTTCACTTCTTCCCATCAGAAATAATTTTTTCATTTAGTATCCATTTATTTCAGAAATCTGGCGCATTGCCAATCAAATTCGCATCATCGTCTGCACACAGGGCATGTTGCAAAACCCAGATCTTCATCAAAGAATTTCACCACGGCTCTTACAGCGGTTTCCACTTCAGCCAGGCGCCCCGTTATTATCAGTGATCCACAGAAGCGATCCATAAATCCTATTTCAATATTTGCACTTTTCAAAGCTATGTCAGCTGCAGGAACTACGGCTTCCCACGGTGTAAATCTGATGATTCCGATAGATTCGCCAGAATGATCTTCCCCCTCGTGGACTCCTATATTCAGTCCGAGATCCTGATAGACACTATTTTCAGGTGAGCTGATAATATGTGCCAGGCAGACTTCTTTTCCAGGAACACGCACTCGTGTTACACGTAGTTTCTGACCCTTCAGATCATGGAAATCTTCATGAAAGATTTTTTCGAATAATTCATCTCTGGTAATACGTGCCATAGCAACTCTTTCTATTTTTTGGTGATTTTACAGACAACAAATCCAAGGGTGTCTCTGAAAAAGTTTACTATTTCCGTGAGCGCAGAAGTTACATCAGCAATATCCCCGGTGATTATGAGAGTTCCTGTAAAACGGTCTGCAAATCCAAGATAAACATTCCCGTTCTTTACTGCGATGTCGGAAGCAATCACTGCTGATTCCGGCGGTGTAAGATTCATAATACCTATGGCAGAAGAGCGGTAATCAATATTGGGATTAAGACCCAGTTTTTGGTATATGATTGGCGCAGGAGAGCCCATTACATGCGCAAATGTTATTTCTTTTCCGGCAACCGTTTCCTGTACTATTCTTATCTGATCATCATGATTATTTGACATTATGCACCTCATGTCGAAACAAATTTGTGCGGCAGTTCCTCATTACTGAGTTTTTACACTCCTGTGCAAAATGCACAGA
>JAQWCI010000175.1 GCA_028706005.1 Lachnospiraceae bacterium | reverse complement strand
CCATTATATTTCCTTCAGATACTGATGACAGGGGGGTATTTGCTGGCGGCGATATACCATGCCCTGTACCTGACGGCGCATTCAAGACAGAAACTGAGAGTCCACAATCCACGTGTACTTGCTTTCTCAGTTGCGCTTCCGATAATCGGGCAACTGGCAGAACTTGCAGTGCCGGGACTTCCCATAGTCCTTCCGGCTATTACATTGTCGCTTAATGTGGTATTTGCTGATCTGCAGGAGCAGCAGGTATCGACTGACGTACTGACAGGCCTTAATAACAGACGCAGGACAGATGAATACTTCCAGATGATCGCTTCTGAAACGGCAAAAGAGCAACGCGTATATTTCTATATGGCGGATCTTAATCACTTCAAACAGATCAACGATCATTACGGACACATAGAGGGCGATAATGCACTGATAATTACAGCAAAAGCTTTGATGGAAGTGAGCGGCAGCAGGGATGCTTTTGTTTCAAGGCTCGGGGGCGATGAGTTCTGTATCATATGGCATCTGCCGGAGAACACAGGACCACAGGTGATCGTCTGCGATGTGCAGGAAGAACTGAAAAGACAATGCGAGCTTGCAGGGACGCCGTATCAGTTATCGATAAGTTTTGGCTATTCCACTTTCCAGAATGACAGCGATTCCATGGAGGAGCTGAAGGGAAAAGCAGATCAGATGCTGTATGAGAACAAAAAGATTGCACATGGAGAACGATGAGAAAGAACGGCGGATCAGGGGAAACATTCATAGCGCGCATCTGGTATATCATCACACCGATAGCGGCATACATACTTGTGAGCAATATATGTCAGGTCTTGCTGACCCTGCTCTATCAGAAGATCGTAAGTGACGGGACAGGTCCTTTGTCGTTATTCCTTCTTGCACATTCAGGAAATATCAATATAGGAATCACAATGACAGGTGCAGCTGTCGGCTGGATCGTTGTTGCAGCGACAGCAAAACGAGAAGCAGTAAGGGATGAACTTCGCGAGTCAATACTGCCGGCAAAACGCAGGAACAGGGGATATCTCATAATAGCCGTCACAGGCTGTATCGCCTTGGGGTTTGCGCTTAATATTCTGTTCGGGATCACCGGTTTTCTTGAGAATTCAACTGTCACATCAAATGTTCAGCAATATCAGTACCAGGTGAGTTACGCACTGGGACTGGTCGCATACGGAATAGTGATGCCTTTCATAGAGGAGAGTGTTTTCAGAAGTGTTGTTTACCTGAGGCTGAGAAGTTTCAGTACAGTTCTGACTTCAGCACTTATATCGGCAGCACTTTTCGGCGTATACCACATGAACATTCTGCAGGCAGTCTACGGCTTCATAATGGGGCTGATCTTCGCATACAGCTATGCGGCGTTCAGACGTTTTGCCGTACCGTTTGCCATGCACTCACTGACAAATATTCTGATATTCACCATATCTTATTTCGGACTCTTCAATGCAATGTGCACTTATGGATGGTTTGCTGCGTTCCTTGCAGTAGTCGACATAAGCTGCGTCCTGGTATTCGGCTTTACGAAAAGTAAAAGCTTATGAAGGTGATTTACAGTTTTACTGCGTCCTTTTTTGAAAGTGATTCGTATAAATAATTGAATCAGGCAGAGAAGATTCAATGGTGATGACCTTAATGGCATCAGGGAAGGAGCATAATATGACAGAATCTTTTGACGAAAAAGGGATTACTCCGTTAGGTGACAGCGAACTTAACAATGTAAGCGGAGGAAGAATTTGTGATATATGTAATAAAATCAGGACTTATGCAGGAGACATAGATGCACCGTACAGGTTGATAGATTATGCCCGTCAAACTCACAGTTATAAATATTTCAGTCCATATTTGAAGAGGTACCATGAAGATCTTTACATGGCCTTTAACTCGCTCACCGAAGACGAGAAACATGAGTTTTTCAACTATTATTGGAAAAGACCCAAGGAAGATGAAGATGCGGGACATGTAAGTGCCAGGTGGTAAAGAAAGACATCTGCAATTGGTGTTATCCGGTTGCAGGTGTTATTTTTTGTCTTGCTTTACGAAAAGTTTATAGTTTTAGTGGTGTATAATGGCGCGCTTATGATATAATTCTAATACTTGTGTTCAGAGTAGCAGGGCATATAGAATACAGGAAATTACCAGAAACATAATAATAACAATATGAATGAGGAGAAATATAAGATGAGCGTAAAGGCAGAGAAACTCGAAGGAAGCATGGTAAAGCTTACCATTACCGAGAGCGCTGAGGATTTTGACAAGGCGATCGAGAAAGTATATCAGAAGCAGAAACACAGCATCACGGCTCCCGGATTCAGAAAAGGCAAGGTTCCGATGGCAATGGTCGAGAGGCTTTACGGCGAAGGGGTTTTCTATGAAGATGCTGCTAATGACATGATCAACAGCACATATCCCGAGGAAGCTGAAGCGAGCGGCGAGGAGATCACATCTTCTCCGAAGATCGGAGTAGAGCAGATCGGCAAGGGCAGGGAATTCATCTATACAGCAGAAGTAGCTGTTAAGCCCCCTGTGACTCTCGGCAAATATAAGGACATCGATGTTACAAAACATGACCTCACAGTTACAGATGAAGAAGTCATGGCAGAGATCAACAAGGAACTCGATAAGAGCGCTACATACAAAGATGTTACAGACAGAGAGGTCAAGTCTGGCGACGAGATCAAACTTGATTATGAAGGTTCTGTTGACGGAGTTGCATTTGACGGCGGCAAAGCAAGCGATGCTCCGCTCACTATCGGATCAGGAAGCTTCATTCCGGGATTTGAAGAACAGCTCGTCGGAGCCAAGATCGGTGCTGAGAAGGAAATCAAAGTCACATTCCCTGAGCATTATCAGTCCAAGGATCTTGAAGGCAAGGAAGCTACATTCAAGTGCAAGGTCAACAGCATCCGCGAGAAGGTGGTTCCTGAACTTGATGATGAGTTTGCTGATGAAAAGTGCGAGAAGGACGGCGCTACAGTAGCTGATTACAAGGAAGAAGTAAAGGCTCAGATCGAGGCTAAGAAGATCGATGAAGCCAAGACTGATAAAGAGAATGAAGCTATCGAGAAGATAATCGAAGATGCGAAGATCGAGATCCCTGAGGCAATGATTAACACTCAGGTAGAGCAGATGATCGATGAGTGGGGACAGAGATTCCAGCAGCAGGGACTTTCACTTGAGCAGTATTTCCAGTATACAGGTTCAGACCGCAAGAAGATGGGCGAGACACTTAAGCCTGAAGCTGAGAAGAGAATCAAAACAAGACTCTGCCTGGAGCAGATCGCAAAAGACGAGAACATCAAGGCTTCTGACGAAGATTATGAAGCAGAAATAAAGAAGATGGCTGATCAGTACAAGATGGAAGTCGAGAAAGTCAAGGGCTTCATCGATGAGAAGTCCAAAGAGCAGATGATGAAGGATATCGAAGTCCAGAAGGCACTTGATCTCGTAGCAGACAGCGCTAAGGAAACGCTCGAGAAGAAGAGCGAAGACGACAAGAAAGAAGACTGACAATATGGCAGCTTATATACCTTACGTAATAGAACAGACCGGAAGCGGTGAACGTTCATATGATATTTTTTCAAGACTTCTCAAGGAGAGAATCGTATTCCTCGGAGATGAAGTAAATGACCAGACAGCTGAGCTCATTGTAGCTCAGATGCTGTTCCTTGAAGGTGAAGATCCGGAGAAGGACATACAGTTCTACATCAACAGTCCCGGGGGATCAATAACATCAGGTATGGCAATTTATGACACAATGCATTTTGTGAAATGTGATGTCTCAACTATCTGCGTGGGAATGGCAGCGAGCATGGGTTCATTCCTTCTTGCAGGCGGCACAAAGGGCAAGAGATTCGCACTTCCGAATTCCGAGATCCTGATTCATCAGCCTCTTGGACAGAGTCAGGGCCAGGCTTCAGATATAGCTATCCAGGCTGAGCACATGGCAAGGACAAAAGAGAAGATGAACAGAATCCTCGCAGAGAACACGGGACGCAGCTATGAAGACCTTGTTCGCGATACAGATCGTGATAACTGGATGACAGCTGAGGAAGCAAAGGCGTATGGACTTATTGATCAGATTTATACGACGAGAAAAGAGATTGCTGCTAAATAATACCCGGCAATAGTGAAAGGTAATTATGTCTGATACAACGAAGATAGAACCCGGTTCGCCGCGCAGATGTTCATTCTGCGGCAGGACCGAGAATCAGGTACAGAAGCTCATAGCAGGACCTAACGGAGTTTATATCTGCGATGAGTGTGTCAGTGTCTGCAATGACATAATCGATGAGGAACAGGAAGACGGTTCTGAAGAACCGCACAAGGATGATCCGGCAAGCGAGATCAATCTGCTCAAACCTGTGGAAATCAAAAAATTCCTCGACGAGTATGTCATAGGACAGGAAGAGGCCAAAAAGGTCCTTTCGGTTTCTGTATATAATCATTACAAAAGAATAAAGGCTCCTAAGAGCCATCGCGCAAAAGATGATGTAGAACTTCAGAAGAGCAATATTCTGATGCTGGGGCCTACAGGTTCAGGCAAAACATATCTTGCGCAGACGCTTGCAAAGATAATAAA
>JAQWCI010000031.1 GCA_028706005.1 Lachnospiraceae bacterium | reverse complement strand
TCCTGCCTGTTTTCGTCAACGGTATCCTGCTCCTGAAAGATTGACGGAGTCGGTTTTATTGAGCATCCGATAACTATGTCGTTTCCGTCTGAAATACCTCCGAGTATTCCGCCGCAGTGATTTGTCTTTGTGGTGACAACGCCGTCTTCATTGATCATAAAAGGATCATTATTTACAGAGCCTTTTGCGGTCTCGACAAGACTTCCGTCTCCGATGGAAACGTCTTTGACCGCACCGATCGACATAAGTGCCATAGCAAGTCTTGCATCAAGCTTATCAAAGACAGGATCGCCGATTCCAGCCGGGAGACCTTTGATCACACATTCTATGGATCCGCCTGTAGAATCCTTTTCAGCCATACATTTGCTTATGAATTCGACTGCCTGTTTATCGGCATTTGCGTCAGGCATCGCTGTCTGAGTAGAATAAATGAGTTTCCTGTCAAAACAAGTGCGGTCGATCATTACAGGACCTATCGAGCGGGTGTATGCCATTATATCAATTCCCATGGAGCATAGGAATTTATGAGCTATAGCTCCTGCAGCAACACGGGCTGCCGTCTCGCGCCCTGAAGATCTGCCGCCTCCTCTGTAATCGCGAATGCCATATTTCTCATAGAAGCCAAAATCGGCGTGCCCCGGTCTGAAGCATTCCCTGAGGTCGTCATAATCAGATGAGTGAGCTGACGTGTTGCGGATAAGAAGTGAAATAGGAGTGCCCGTTGTTTTGCCGTCGAAGACGCCGGACAGGATCTCAACTATGTCGTCTTCCTTTCTCGGCGTGGATATGCTGCTGCGTCCGGGTTTTCTTCTGTCAAGGAACTTTTGAATGTCATTCTCATTCAGCTCCATCCCTGACGGAAAACCATCAAGGACCGCACCGACAGCGGGGCCGTGTGATTCACCCCAGGTAGTTACATTCAATATTCTGCCAAATGAAGAACCTGCCATGTATTCCTCCAATAATTCTATATCTGATCACCGGTGAGTTTGTGGAAAATGATACAGTTAGGTTTATCGACTTTCATCTCGCGTCCGTTCATCACTATAAGACCGTCATCCATATCGACGCTGAAGAAAGTCAGCGTATTTGACTCATGGTTAAGTGAGACAAGATGTTTGTTGTCAGGGAAGAGCGCCACATCTTTGGGATAATCACCGCTTATCGGGAGGCATAGAACGAACTCGAGTTTCCCTGTACTGTGGTCGATCCTGTATATTATGACACTGTTGTCTCCCGCATTTGAACTGACAAGGTATTTGAAATCCTCCGAAAAATTCAACGCGCTTGCTGCGGAGTTTATCGCATGATAATCCTTCAGCGTGGATATGCTCTGGACTTTTTCAAATTCAGGTTCATCATCAACAAGATTATATGAATAAACATCAATTGTATTCTTGAGTTCATGGACAATATAAGCGAATCTGCCGTCCCTGGAAAACTTTATATGCCGGGGCGCTGATTCCTGCTCGCTGTGTATCGTGTCGACCTGACGGATCTTGCCGTGCTGAGCATCAAAAGAGTATATACATGTTTTGTCCATTCCAAGATCGCAGGCACACAGGAACTTATTATCTCTTGTCATCTTGACGCACTGGACATGTGGACGGTAATTGCGCTCGGCAATGCTGCCGAGTCCCTTGTGATAGACTTCGTCCGTAATGGCTCCGACACCGCCGTCGTCGCGTATCTTCAGCACTGTTATCTTGCCATCGTGATATCCGGACACAAAAAGCCACTTGTCTGTATAATCTGTGGAAAGGTATGACCCTCGCATTCCGTTTATCGAGGCGCGGTTTATGACCTCGAGATCTCCGCCCTTGATGATGCGGTATGACTCCACACCGAAATCAGTTATAGAATAGAGATACTTCTGATCATGCGAAATAGTAAGGTAGGATGAGTTCGTTATATCAACCTGATCCTTTTCAATAAGTCTTCCGTTTCTCACATCCACATCATATATTCTGATTCCAAAAGTATCCTTCTGCTCTGTGGTATAGCTTGAAACATAAGCTACATACTTCTTTATTTCTGACATTGCGCCGCACTTTCTCTGTTTTGTCGTTTATTTCTGTTCAGGGATTAATTAACAAAAACACCAGCTACTTAATGATGCCACGAATCGGCTAAAAAAAACAGATGCATTCTAAATGAGTTTCTATTACAATGAGTGCAATGCGTACAGATATCGCATAATAAACAAGCATAACATATGGAGGTAAAGAGTGAGTTGGAGAATAAGGAACTGATCAGGTTGGAACACGTTTCCAAATCATTTGACGGGCAGGTCGTACTTGATGACCTGAATCTTGTGATTCACGAGAACGAATTCGTGACACTGCTTGGTCCCAGCGGGTGCGGCAAAACTACCACACTTCGCATTATCGGCGGTTTTGAGACACCTGATAGCGGGAAAGTAATATTTGATGGTAAAGATATCACTTCGGCAGCCCCTGACAAGAGGCCGCTCAATACTGTATTTCAGAAATATGCCCTGTTCACGCATATGGATGTCGCTGATAATATCGCCTTTGGTCTTAGGATATCAGGAAAATCCAAATCATATATTGCAGATAAAATAAGTTATGCACTGAAGCTTGTAAACCTCGAAGGCTTCGAATATCGGTCAGTCAATTCTCTGAGCGGCGGTCAGCAGCAGCGTATCGCCATGGCAAGAGCCATAGTTAATGAACCGCGGGTCCTTCTCCTTGATGAGCCACTGGGTGCGCTTGATCTTAAGCTCCGTCAGGATATGCAATATGAACTCATACGTCTCAAGAACGAGCTTGGTATAACTTTTATATATGTAACTCACGATCAGGAAGAAGCCCTTACGATGTCTGATACTATAGTCGTCATGAATCAGGGCTATATACAGCAGACAGGAAGCCCTGAGAAAATCTACAATGAGCCTGAAAACGCATTTGTTGCCGACTTCATCGGAGACAGTAATATAATCGATTCAATAATGGTCAGGGATAAGCTTGTCTCTATTCTGGGTCATGAGTTCACATGCGTTGATACTGGTTTTGGCAACAATAAGCACGTCGACGTCGTAATACGTCCAGAGGATGTTGAGCTGTCTGAAGCACGCGCTGATGCACTTTGCGGCGAGGTGACAGATGTCATTTTCAAGGGAGTCCATTATGAGATGTGTGTGATGGCGGGTGGTTTTGAATGGCTGGTACATTCCACTAAAATGTTTCCGGAAGGAGCTAAAGTCTCAATAGGAGTCGATCCTTTCAATATTCAGATCATGAACAAACCTGCTTCTGAAGATGAGGAGGCTGCGACGGAAAATGATCAGAACTAAGAAAATACGCAATCTATTTGCCACGCCATACCTTAGCTGGGCAATCATTTTCATAATCGTTCCGCTCGTCATGGTAATCTGGTATGGCTTTACGGACAGCGACGGAGCGCTTACTTTTGCAAATATTGCTTCAATAGCAAGACCTGAGTTCATGAAATCTCTTGGACTCTCTCTTCTGCTCTCCCTGATAAGCACCGTGCTTTGTCTCATCATTGCATATCCGCTGTGCATGATCCTCACAGAAAAGAAGGCAGGAAAGGCCGGCGTTGTAATACTGCTCTTTATCCTTCCGATGTGGATGAATACGCTTCTTCGCACAATGGCATGGCAGACCATTCTTGAGAAAACAGGTATTCTCAATATTTTTCTTAATTTCATCCATCTGCCTTCTATATATATCATCAACAAACCACAGGCAATCATCATAGGCATGGTCTATAATTTCCTGCCATACATGGTGTTACCGCTCTACACAGCGCTCTCAAGGATAGATGACAATGTAATAAATGCAGCAAGAGACCTTGGGGCAAACAAATTTCAGACATTTCTTCATGTCACTCTTCCGCTTTCCATACCAGGAATAATAAGCGGAATAACGATGGTTTTCATACCTGCTCTCACAACATTTGTTTTGAGCCAGATGCTTGGCGGCAACAAGATATTGCTCATAGGTAATATCATCGAGCAGGAATTCACGCAGGCTTATGACTGGCACCTGGGCAGCGGACTTTCGATCATATTGATGGTATTCATTATAATAAATATGGTCGTCGAGGCCGCCTTTGACAAGAGCGATGAGCAGTGAGCGACTTATGAAAGGAATGCTGACAAAATGAGCAGGTTTCTTAAAAAATTATACGTAGTACTTATTGTCATCTTCATGTATGCGCCTATAGCTGTAATGATCGTGCAGTCTTTTAATCAGAGCAAATCGCGCGGTCACTGGACAGGATTCACACTCGAATGGTACATCTCGCTCTTTTCAGATGAGTCCATCATGGCTGCACTGAGGAACACGCTGACGATCGCTCTCCTTTCCTCTCTTATTGCGACAGCGATAAGTCTTCTTGCCTGCCTCGCAATAAGACAGATGACAAAAAATACAAGGACAGTTGTCATGGGCATAACCAACATCCCGATGCTGAATGCAGATATTGTTACAGGTATCTCAATGATGCTGCTGTTCCTCAGCATGGGCATCAAATTCGGATATGGTTCAATACTTATAGCCCATATTACTTTCAATATTCCCTACGTAATACTTAACATAATGCCGAGGCTCAATTCTCTGGACAACAGTTGTTTTGAGGCGGCAAGAGATCTCGGAGCATCACCGGTGTACGCTTTCTTCCATGTAGTGCTTCCTGACCTTATGCCAGGAGTAATGTCAGGCATGTTGATGGCGTTTACGATGTCCATTGACGATTTCATCATCACACATTTTACAAAGGGTGCCGGAGTCGACACACTTTCGACAAAGATATACACAGAAGTCCGCAAGGGCATAAAACCTGAAATGTATGCGCTCTCAACGCTTATTTTCGGAGCCATTCTCATTCTCCTTCTTCTGCTTAACTTTACAAAGAACGGAAGCAGAAAGAAGAATAAGACAGGCACCAATGCGCCGAGCATTCTTGAAATTGCGCCGTGAAATGAGGCATGGGAGAAAGAGTTAAAGAAATGAAGAAAACACTATCGATAATTATAACTGTAATAATTGCGGTGGCGGCAATCACAGCCTGCGGGTCTTCTGACAAGACTGCCGAGAGTACGACCGGTTCATCGGACAATCAGCTTTATGTTTACAACTGGGGCGAATACATTGATCCGGAAGTCATCACCATGTTTGAGGAAGAGACCGGGATCAATGTGGTATATGATGAATACGAAACAAACGAAATAATGTATCCCAAGGTGGCAGCAGGCGCATCGCGCTATGACTGCATCTGTCCTTCAGATTATATGATCCGGAAAATGATACAGAATGACCTTCTGCAGCCCCTTGACTGGAGCAGGCTCCCAAATGCAACAGCAAATATCGGCAAAACATATATGGAGCAGTCAGAAACTTTCGACCCGGGAAATAAGTATTCGATTCCATATTGCTGGGGAACTGTAGGTATTCTGTACAATACAACAATGGTGGATGAACCTGTGGACAGCTGGAATATTCTCTGGGATCCCAAGTATAAGGATAACATTCTCATGCAGGATTCTGTCCGCGATGCCTTTATGATTCCGCTGATAATGAATGGCGACAGCGTCAACACGACGGATCCGGATGAACTTAATGATGCTCTCCTTAAGCTTGAGGAGCAGAAACCGCTTGTTCAGGCATATGTAATTGACGAAGTAAGAGACAAGATGATATCAGGAGAATCGGCACTCGGTGTGATTTTCTCCGGAGAAGCCCTTTATACGGCTGAAGAAAATGAGAACCTTGATTATGCTATTCCGAAGGAAGGTACTAATGTCTGGATCGACTCCTGGGTAATCCCCAAGAATGCCGAGCATGTCGACAATGCCTATACATTCCTCAATTACCTGGCAAGAGCAGAAATCGCAAAGATGAACTTTGACTATATATATTATCCCACTCCGAATACAGCAGCATGGGAACTCCTCGATGACGATATGAAATACAACCCTATCGCATTTCCTGACCTTACGCAGTATGACAATCTCCAGACATACACGTATCTCGGTGAGGACATGGACAAAACATATGATAATCTGTGGATAAAGCTCAAGTCATACTGATCGGAACAGTTACTGTTAACAACCCTAGAGCTTCTGTGTAACAGAAGCTCTCACACTTCCTGTTTTACATAAAGTGCTGTTAACAACCCTAGAGCTTCTGTGTAACAGAAGCTCTCACACTTCCTGTTTTACAGGAAGTGTTTCTTATCAGATACTTATATGAAGTCAGCTCCTTCAGCCCCATAGGGCCTCTGGCGTGGAGCTTTTGTGTGCTGATTCCTATCTCCGCTCCGAATCCAAATTCAAATCCGTCCGTAAATCTTGTGGACGCATTGACATAGACACAGGCTGAGTCGACTTCATTCAGGAACCGCTCAGCCGAAGCTGTGTTTTCAGTGATGATGCAGTCTGAATGACCTGTGTGGTATTTGTTTATGTGCGCAATAGCTTCATCAAGTGAATCAACAGTTTTGACTGACAAAATATAGTCGAGGTATTCCTTCCCAAAATCTGTTTCATCGGCACTCTCAGAACCTGGCAGTAATAACAGGGAACGTTCATCAGCGCGAAGCGAAACGCCGTGCTCTTTCATGGCCTTGCCAAGGAGCGGGAGGAACGCAGATGAAATGGCACTGTGTACTACGAGGGATTCCGCGGCGTTGCATACACCTACACGCTGTGTCTTTGCGTTAATTATTATCGGTATCGCCTTATTAAAATCAGCTTCGCTGTCGACATAGATGTGACAGTTGCCGGAGCCCGTCTCAATCACAGGAATGCGGCTCTCATTCACGACAGCTCTTATGAGACCGGCGCTTCCGCGCGGAATAAGAACATCGATATATTGTCTCATCTGCATGAATTCTTCAGTATCTTTTCTGTCAGTGGACTCTATAAGATTTACGGCATCTTCATTAACACCGTTTTCCAAAAGTGCCTGTCTTAGTATTCTGACAATAGCTTTATTTGATTCTATTGCATCGCTGCCTCCCTTTAGAACGGCGACATTTCCGCTCTTCAGACAGATAGCAAAAGCATCAGCTGTGACATTGGGACGGCTCTCATAAATAATGCCGACAACGCCCAATGGAACACGCACTTTACTGATATGTATCCCGCTTGGTCTGTCAAAATCATCAAGGATCTCGCCAATCGGGTCAGGGAGTGATACGACCTGATCAAGCCCCTCTGCTATCCCTTTGATCCTCTCCTCGGTAAGCATCAGTCTGTCCAGTAATGACTCAGGCATATTCCTGGCCCTGCCATTTGCAATATCAATATCATTTGCCGATAGTATTTCAGCAGACTTAAGACGCATCAATGACGCTGCTGTGTGAAGAGCCGCGTTTTTCTTTTCCGTAGGCAGACTAACCAGGTCGGTCGATGCCATTTTTGCTCTTTTACATAATTCTTCAACATAGCTCATCTTAGTATTTCCTTTTCGGTAATTATAAAGTCCGGTCTGTGATCATGACTTTCTGCTGTTATTGTATTATCTGTCAGTTGCGCATTGAACGCAAGCGCACATGTGACAAGCGGCTTTATGAAAAGGTGTTCGCCAAGATATCTGTCATAAAAACCTCCGCTGTATCCTATCCTGTTGCGGCTGCGATCAAATGCGACACCTGGCATCACAATAAGATATTCATTTGCTGAAGCCACAGCTTCAGTGAACTTGTTTTCTTCTATTGCTGCCGGTTCCTTTATTCCAAAGGTGCCTTCGATCATGTCTTTGATGGAACTGATCCTGTAGAATTCCATCAGCCCGCCGTCACGACTTTTCCTGCCGGTATCATTCACTGAATAACTGAATTTCTCTGTCACAGGGCAAAACACATCTTTCCCGGAAGTCAGAGCATTTTCAATAATACCATCCGTAGCCACTTCTGAGCCGAAATTTACATATATGAGAATTCCATGGCAATCACGATATTCCTGTGTCCCAAGTAATGCATCACAGATAAGATCTGATGCACTTTTTCTATATTCGGGATCTATGTTGTCCCGTCTTACTCTCATGATATTTCTGAGTTCATTTTTATTCATAAGGATTGCCTCATAAAAGAACTATTCCTTATTTGCAAAAGGTCTGAATTTTGCCGCTACAGCCTCCGCAGTCTTTATTCCATCCATTGCGGCTGACATAATGCCGCCTGCATAGCCGGCTCCTTCTCCGCATGGGTAAAGCCCCTTTATAGATGACACAAAGTCATTGTCTCTTGTGATCCTTACAGGGGAGGATGTCCTGCTCTCAAGCCCGGCAATAAATGCTTCGGATCCTGCAAAACCTTTTATCTTCCTGTCGAACAAACGCATTCCTTCGATGAAGTCGATCGTAAGATCAGCCGGCAGAAGACCGCTGAGATCAGCTTTTTTATATGCTCCTTTGATACAGAGATCATCGGGAAGATCGGATGGATCTTCTCTTCCATCTTCCATATCGTTGAATCTTTCCACTGGCACATTGCCTTCACCAATGGCAAAGCACTTCCTTTCAAGTTCTCTTTGAAAACGCATTCCATCGAGTGGAGCGCTTCCACCGTAATCTTTTGCCGAAACCGTCATCACTATAGCGCTGTTAGCCTGTGCGCTGCCACGCCCGTAATAACTCATGCCGTTTACAGCCAGCATGTTTCTTTCAGAAGAAGCATTTACAACATAGCCGCCGGGACACATACAGAAAGAATAGACACCTCTCCCTGAAGCAGTCTTCGCAGCAAGCTTATATGATGCGGGGGCAAGATGTTTTGCCCTGCGGTCATCCTCACTGACTGTCCCATACTGATCATGATCAATAAGCGATTGGGGATGCAGCACGCGGAAGCCTATCGCAAAATCTTTCTGCTCAAGACAAACGCCTTCACGGTACAGTTCTTCAAAAGTATCGCGCGCACTGTGACCAGGTGCAAGAATTACGACAGATGCCGGTATCTTCTCGTCGCCGTTTACAACAACACCTGTGATCTTTCCGTTTTCCTCAGTCAGTGATGTGACTGAGGAATCAAAACGCACTTCACCGCCGGAGTTTTCTATTCTGTGTCTCAGTTCACTGATGACATTCCTGAGAATATCAGTACCTATATGCGGTTTGCCTTCGTATAGTATCTCGTTTGGAGCACCTGCTGAAACAAATTGCTCAAGTACCGCCCTGTCGCGGCCTTCTCTGTCATTTACAAGAGTGTTAAGTTTTCCGTCAGAGAAAGTGCCAGCGCCGCCCTCACCAAATTGAATGTTGGAGTTTTCATTGAGCATTGAGCCTGACCAGAACTTCTCCACATCTTCTGTCCTCTTTGCCATGCAGCGGCCACGCTCGAGCACGAGCGGTCTGTATCCGTTATCTGCCAGCATAAGTGCAGCAAAAATCCCAGCGGGCCCGAAGCCTATTATTACAGGACGTTCTGTCAAAGACTCACTGCCGCTTACGGGAAAAACATATTTCTTTTCGCTATACAGTGAACATCCTGTTATTTTGCGCGCAAGAAGTTTTTTTTCAAGACTGTCAGGAAGCTTCACTGCGACATTGTATACGTCAAAAAGAAGTGGTTTTTTCCGGCAGTCCACTGAATGTTTTGTGATCCTGAAATCAAGCTTATCACCTGAATTTAGTCTGAGAATCTTTTTAATCTTGTTCTCAAGTGCAGCAATGCCTGATTTTCCGCCGTGACCGCACTCAATTTTGATCTGTGTTATTGATAACAATATTTTATCTCCCTGTTTTTTGTATAAGAGAATCAGCTGCAGAACGGCCCGCTTTATACCCGCCGCACATAGCAAATGTCAGATTATATCCACCGCATTTGCCGTCCACATCAAGAATTTCACCGGCAAAGTAAAGCCCATTTACGAGTTTTGACTCACAGTCAGAAGTGACCTCATCAAGATCGATCCCACCGGCAGTTGTCTGTGCTTCGTCAAAACTTCCGACTCCGGACAGCTCAAAGTGACACTCCCTTATTGTACGCAGAAACTTAAGCAGGACATCGCTGTTGAGGTTCCTGATCTTACTCTCAGCAACAAGCGACAATTTGCCGGCTACAAGTGATGCTATTTTGGGGTGAACAAGTCCAAGTGCGAATTCTGCAAGTGTCAAATTGCCATTTACAGCTGCATTATCCATTCTTCTTTGCAGCTCTCCTGACCAATCATCATCAGACAGCTCCGGAATAAAGTCTATCTTAAGCTCACATTTATCACCTTTCCCCAGGTAATACGCTGCTCTTCCACTGAGCTGCATCACAGGGATACCTGATATGGAATGTGTTTTGAACTGGATATTGCCTTTTTCATGACCAATCTCATTGCCATCTGCAAGAAGCTTTACAGATGCATCACAACGAATAAGTGCTGCAGCTTTAAGACTCTCTGCCGTAATGATGTTTGTGAGAGCCGGAAGAGTTTCGATAATGGTATGACCGAATTTTTCTGCAATACCGTAGCCTGTTCCGTCTGAACCTGTCTTTGGAGCTGCCTTTCCGCCTGTTGTGATAAGGAGCTTCTTTGTTTCTAAATCAGACCGGTGTCCGTCATTATCGATCATATTGATTTGAAAATAGCCATTCTTATCTATTGAAGCAGCTTCTGCTCTGCGCCCTGACAGTACAGTGACGCCTGACTCTTCTGCAATTTGTTTGAGTGCTGATGAGATTGTTGCGGCAGAGTCAGTCCTCGGATATATGGCCCCGCCGTTCTTCTCGTGAAAATATATACCGTGATCCTTAAAGAAATCAAGAAGATCATCGCGGCCAAATGTTTTGAAAAAACAGTTGATGTCAAACTTCTCAGAAGAATGATAACAACTGTCATCTATGAACTCATTTGATATGTTGCATCTGCCATTACCCGTGGCATCTATCTTGGCGGCAAGTCTGTCATTTCCTTCAATGATAACGACATTTAAACCCTTACCTGCAGATGCTATTGCAGCCATTGTTCCTGCGGCTCCGCCGCCTATGACGGCCACATCTGTTTTTTCGTGTTGTGCTGCCATGTATGCCTCCATGCCCTGGCTTTTTTTGCCTCTACAGATTGAAAAGATCAGCAAGAGTCACTATGATCCGCCCACCGGGCAATCTGTCGATATTATTGAGATCAGCGACCCGGAGGAACAGTGTAAGTATAATATAGATCACATAATAGATAATAATAAGTATGATAAGTGATGCCAGAGACCCGATCCTGTCAAAAAGGACAGTCTGAAGAAGAAAGACAGGGATCGCTGCAATTACTGCGCAAAGAGCATTAACTATCGTATTTGCAATCCACCTGTTACGGTGGAGAGTGTAATAGTTTTTCATGACGAGAAGGAAAACCGTGTTAATAATGTAAAAGACAAGCAATGCTATGGCTCCAGCTTTTTCAGGAGACATGTGCACTATTGATATGAGTGTTACAAATAGTATCGTCTGCACTGCGCAGGAGAACAAAGTGGATTCGAGCACTGTTTTCATGTCATCAGCGGCAGCATATATAAGAATAAGAATTATGCTGAGGGAAAGAAAAAGGACTGTCATCCCTGATAACTGCATGACAGACTGTGCAGCCGCGTCATCGATTCCGAACCCAAGAGCGGTTATGACCTTGGCGGCAGCTATGCAGAAAAACGATACAGGCAGAAGCAGGTAATTTGCAATTCGCATTATCATTCCGAATCTTGAGCTGAAAGCATCACGATCACGTCTTATAAGCAGTGAAGCAAGTGGCGCCTTATATGCTGTAAAGGGAATGACAAGCAAGAAGGAAATCACATATATCAAAGCGAATACTTTTGAGTCGGCCACAGCCCATAAAGATCTTATTTCGTGGTCGGAAATTTCCGAAAAAGTAAAACTGAGACGTCTGTCCAGCATATGTGGCATTGTAAAAAACAGCGCTGCAAACAGGAAGACAATAAAAACAGAAAACACTGACAAGCGGATATTCTTTCGGGATTCCTTTTCTGATCTGTAGTCTGACTGCTCATTAAGCCAGTCGTTTATTGTATGATTAATTGAATGGTAAATCAGTAGCCAGAGCACAAGAACAACAAGACACGATACAGCCATACCGCACATAAGGCCGGCAGCGCCGTAAATATATGCGATGTTGTCATTTCTAAGGAGAGCCGCCACCTTACAGCCATAACGATATGCAGAAGTTGCACCGATAAGGCCAAGGACAATGCTAAGTACTGACCAGATACAACTTGTTATCACAGTCGGCATATCATTAGTTAAACTCTCTATATAACCGCATATGATGCCAACAACAGAAAGAAAAACCACAGAAAGCGAAAGCGCACAGTATACAAGACTTCCGTTTAAGTCTGCCCCTGCAATGCCGGAAATATACTTACTCAGTGAGGCACATATTACAGCGAGAACTATACCGCCCGTAAGAGACGGCATAAAAGCAGTTTCATATATTACCCTTATACTTGAATATTTCTTTCTTCTGATCCTGTAGCGGATAAGATGCCTGACAGTAAAATAGCCACCAAGAACATATACAGTGATGAACACGGCAAGAAGATCAAGTGCCGGTGCAGCAAAAGAAACACCCTGAGCACCGATAAGCCCATACAGTGGGATTTTTATAGCCTCAAGTGAAGCGGCAAATATAAGAAAGAAAGCTGTACAGCGATCAATACCGCTTGTACCGCGACCGTAACCAGCCATTTATTTCTCCAACAAATCATGATAAATGATTATTTCAGTTTCTTGTGATTCCGAGCAAGGATAAAACCTCTTCCTGTTTTGCCTCCATGACTCTGGATTCTTCCTCAGTCATGTGATCATATCCGCAAAGATGCATTATACTGTGCGCAATAAGGAAGGAAAATTCCCGCAGTTCACTGTGACCATATTCAGCTGCCTGTGAATGAACTCTGTCTATGTTGATCACTATATCGCCGAACACAACACAGCCATTATCGGGATCCATGCAGTCAGCCGTATCTTTTACAGCTGATTCAAAACAAGAAGGACTGTTATATGTAAGTCCAGGAAAAGAAAGAACATCAGTCTCTTTATCGATGTCCCTGAATTCGCGGTTCATTTTTCTGATACCTTCGCTGTCTGTAATAACAAGGCTTATTTCACAGTCATATGGAAATTTTTCCTGTTTGAGCGCCGCTCTTATGACTTTACCTGCAGCGATCTTCATCGAAAAATCAGTCTTGTCTTTTGTATCTGTTTCCGTGTTCAGGATGATTTTCATGGTGGCTCCTGTTCTTCGATGAATGTGTCTTGTCATATTCTTCATAAGCTTTGACTATCTTCTGTACGAGGGGATGTCTTACAACATCTCGAGATGTAAGCGTTATAAATTTTATTCCATCGATATTTTTGAGAATCCGTGATGCAATCTCAATTCCGGAAAGTGCTTCAGGAGACAGATCTTTCTGCGTTGAGTCTCCTGTCACAATGACCTTTGAGCCAAAACCTATCCTCGTGAGGAACATTTTCATCTGTTCAGGTGTTGTGTTCTGAGCTTCGTCGAGGATTATGTAAGCATTATCAAGTGTACGGCCGCGCATATATGCAAGCGGAGCGACCTCAATAAGACCTTTTTCCTGATTGCGTATAAAGTTTTCAGCACCCATTATCTGATATAGTGCATCATATAAAGGCCGCAGATACGGATCTATTTTCTGCTGAAGATCACCAGGAAGAAAGCCCAGCTTCTCTCCTGCTTCAATTGCGGGTCTCGTGAGGATGATCCTCTGTACTTCATTACTCTGGAAAGCAGTTATGGCCATTGCCATTGCAAGAAATGTCTTACCGGTTCCGGCGGGGCCGTTGGCAAATGTTATCATGTTATGCCTGATAGCCTCAATGTATTGCTCCTGACCAAGAGTCTTGGGTTTTACGGGTTTTCCTGTAACTGTATGGCAGATGCAGTCGCTGTCTATCTTTACGAGCATGTCTCCGGAGACGTTCTCCTTCTTCATGTCAAGAGCGTAGCCGACACGCTGCTCATCAATATCAGTACCATGAGAAGAGAGATTAGCAAGCTGATTCAATATCCTGACCGCCTCCTTTACTCCTTCTTCATTTCCTGAAATATTGGTAAATCCATCTCTGTTTGTGACAGTGACGGAAAGATCATCTTCAATCTTTCTTATATTGCTGTCATTGCTGCCGAAAAGGTTTTTCTGAATATCAGCAGAATATTCCAAGCGCTCTGTCAATTTGAGTTTGTCCCTGCCTTCATTGTCATTTATGATAAGGTTCGCCGCGGATTATCCTGAACGAACGATATACCTGTTCGAGAAGTATTACACGCATCAGCTGGTGTGGAAATGTCATCCTGGAGAAACTGAGTTTTATATCGGCCTCTTTCATGATACTGTCGCCAAGGCCGATCGCGCCTCCGATGATGAACTGTATTGTGTTTGTCCCACTGATTGCAGCTTTGTTGATGATTTCAGAAAACTGTATGGAATCAAGTTCCTGCCCCTGTATTACAAGAGCGGCCTTTAGTGCACCATCCCTGTAGAATCTGCGTATGCGTTCGGCTTCCTTCTCTCGTATCTGCAAAGACAGGGCATCACTTATGACTTCGGGCTTTTTTACTTCTTCAACTTCTATTATCCTAAGGACAGCATATCTTGAAAGTCTTTTTGTATATTCTGCAGCCGCATCCTGATAGAACTTTTCCCGGAGCTTCCCAACAGCGATTATGTCAATATTCAAGTCTCATCCTTGTCAGAGTCATCACTGCTGTCAAAAAGCTGTGAATAAAACTCGTCAACAAAATGATCAAGAAATCCGTCCTCAAGGCCAAGGAATTTTGCACTGATCGTGGATTTCATAACAGCAGCTCTTCTGAAATATTTCTGCTCCTCAGGAAGACCGGACAGTTCATTTCCAAGAGCTTCGTCGATCTTCTTTGCATCAAGATTTTTTCTGCACCATGTCCCTATCTCATCCTCGATCGATCTTTCACTGTCAGCTTTTTTCTTGAGGACTTTGAAAGATTTCATGGAAACAAATCCCATTACTATGAAAAGCAGGAACATAACACCGAGTACTCCGCAGACAAAATATCTGTTGGAGCCGGCGAGTTTGAAGAACGGGAGCAAATTAAAGAACAAAAGGACAATAAAGACCATGCCGACAAAGCCGACACTGAGCAGGGCAAA
Source organism: Lachnospiraceae bacterium (assembly GCA_028706005.1). Taxonomy (GTDB): domain Bacteria; phylum Bacillota; class Clostridia; order Lachnospirales; family Lachnospiraceae; genus CAG-791. Next base: position 4,074 of record JAQWCI010000031.1, on the reverse strand, counting down.
GGCTGATGATTTGTTGTCTTCAGCCTTTTCTGAACTGTCATGATACACAGGCGGTTTGTTGCCGGGCTTACTCAGACCGGGTATGTCCTGCGATAGTTCATCGTTTTCTTCATTGAGCTCAGGATGAACAGCATAGAAAGCATCTCTCTCTTTTTCCAGTTCAGCTTCCTTCTCTGCCTCATGCTCCTTGTCATATTCATCAAGAGAATCCACAAGATCGCAGCCGCAGTCTGCGCATTTTGTTATACCTTCGCGATACTCATTACGGCATTTGGGACACCACATCTGTAAGCTCCTTTACAGCGATTTAATGTATTCGTCGATACCCTTTGCAGCTTTACGTCCTGCGCCCATAGCAAGGATTACCGTGGCAGCACCTGTAACTGCATCTCCGCCTGCAAAAACTCCTTTACGAGTGGTCATTTCATTTGTCTCGTCAGTGATTATCCCGCCCTTTCTGGAAACATCAAGACCTTCAGTTGTAGTAGAGATCAGAGGATTTGGCGAAGTGCCGAGCGCCATTATGACTGCATCACAATCTATATCAAATTCTGAGCCTTCAATAGGCTCAGGTCTGCGTCTCCCTGAAGCATCAGGCTCTCCGAGTTTCATTTTTATGCAACGGCATCCTCTTACCCAGCCGTTTTCATCAGTGAGGACTTCAACAGGATTGTTGAGAAGGTCAAAAATGATCCCCTCTTCTTTTGCGTGATGGACTTCCTCAGCACGAGCCGGAAGTTCGCTCTCACTCCTTCTGTATACAACATGGACTTCAGCACCGAGTCTTCTTGCTGTTCTTGCTGAATCCATAGCAACATTACCGCCGCCGACAACTACAGCCTTCTTAGCATGATAGATCGGTGTTCTGGAATCATCTTTATACGCATGCATGAGGTTGCTTCTTGTCAGATACTCATTGGCTGAGAACACGCCCATGGCCTGCTCTCCGGGAATATGCATGAACTTTGGAAGACCCGCGCCGGATCCTATATAGACGGCGTCAAAACCTTCTTTATCCATCAGATCATCAATAGATACGGATCTTCCTATGATGACATCTGTTTCGATCTTTACACCCAGAGACTTAACATTGTCGATCTCTTTATCAACGACCTTTTCTTTAGGAAGACGGAATTCAGGAATGCCGTAACTAAGGACACCGCCTGCCTTGTGAAGAGCCTCGAAGATCGTGACATCATAACCCAGTTTTGCAAGGTCAGATGCACACGCAAGTCCTGAAGGACCTGATCCTATGACAGCGACTTTCCTGCCGTTCTTTACTGATGCCTTTTCTGGCTTGACTCCAAGTTCTCTTGCAGAATCTGCTACATACCTTTCAAGTTTACCGATAGAGACTGCCTCGCCTTTTATTCCGCGGATGCATTTTCCTTCGCACTGCGTCTCCTGTGGGCAGACACGACCACAGACAGCAGGAAGTGTTGATGATTTACCTATAACAGCAGCTGCACCCTTAACATCACCGGCTTTTACCTGTGCAATAAAACCAGGAATATCAATCTCAACAGGGCATCCTGTCACACACATCGGGTTCTTGCAGTTAAGGCATCTGGATGCCTCAGCTTCTGCCTCTTCTTTGTTATATCCAAGACATACTTCTTCAAAATTTGTGGCTCTCACGGCAGGATCCTGCTCGCGGACCGGTATTTTTTTCATCATATCCATGATTTCTCTCCTTAGGCAAAATGGGTCAAGACCCAGCATCTTAACAAATCATCTGATCACTGGCACATTCCACATCCGCCGTGATGAGTTTCAGCTTCCTGCGCTTCGAGCATTGCGCGTCCTTCTTCTGTTTTATATAACTTCATACGCTGCATTGCCTGGTCAAAATCGACTTCATGACCGTCAAATTCAGGACCGTCGACACAGGCAAACTTAACTTCGTTTCCTACAATGAGTCTGCATGCACCGCACATGCCTGTTCCATCGACCATTATCGGATTCATTGAAACGATGGTGGGGATGGCGAGCTGTTTGGTGAGCTTACATACGAACTTCATCATTATCATAGGACCTATGGCTACGCACAGGTCATAACGTTTTCCTTCATCATAGAGATCCTGTATGACTTTTGTGACCATTCCGCTTCTGCCATATGATCCGTCATCTGTTGTAACATACAGATTTCCGGCGACAGACTTCATTTTATCTTCCATTATGACTATATCTTTACTCTTTGCGCCCTCGATCGCATCAGCAAGCACACCGTGCTCCTTAAGCCACTTAAGCTGTGGGTATACCGGGGCAGTACCAACTCCGCCGGCGACGTAGACGATCTTCATTTTCTTCAGTTCTTCAGGATCTTTCTCTGTAAGTTCTGACGGTCTTCCAAGAGGACCTACAACATCATGAAAACTATCACCTGCTTCTAAAAGTGACATCCTGAGTGTTTCAGCTCCGATCGGCTGAAATACAATTTCAACTGTTCCCTTTTCTTTGTCATAATCGCATATTGTCAGCGGAATTCTCTCTCCGTCTTCATCGACTCTGACTATAAGGAACTGACCAGGCATTGCATTAGCTGCAACACGGGGCGCCTCTACGACCATACTGAAAATATTGGCAGATAGTTTTTCTTTACTGAGAATCCTGAACATTTCATTGACCTCCTATGGTTTATGAACATGTCAATTTTAGTTGAATTTTATATCATATGCAACCGTACAAATATAGCTGAACATTATTGATCAGCCCAGTGGAGAAAGTGTGCCATTGTTTTCATCATAGATATTAACAGTGAAATTTGTGAGGTTGACCGCAAAAGAGCGGCCGGTCGAAGCACTGTTCCCGTTAATGTCTGTTATTGTTTCACTGTAAATATAAAAGTTGCCATAACTTCCGATCTGATTTGTTTTGACGTATGAATAACTGTATTTTGAAGTACTTCCCGTTATTGTTCCGTCAGTGGCAGCGAGTTCACCGTTATTGATAAGAGCTACGATTATGTAATTCGGACCATCATTCTTTGAGAGAGATGATGATGGAGAATAGTTGTATGTAAATGTTACGACCTCGCTTGAGACTTCATCATCCGTGATCACTGCAAATTTGTATGTAGAGCTTCCCACAGGCATGGATATGGGAGCAGTGTACATTTCCGAATCGATCGTCGGATCAGTGCCATCTGTGGTGTAATAGACCTCGCCTTTTTCAGGCTCCTCAACGCATATCAGTGTCGGAGACGTATAACTTCCCGATTCCGTGGTGACTTCAGGAGCGTCCGGTATGGAAACGCCCACTATATACTGACCGGAAGTTACGCCGCTGCTGACACCATAACGGTTTACAGCTATTGCAGAAACGCTGAATTCACCGTCAGTAAGCTCTATGGGCTTATTGTATAAGTGTGAAGACGTAGTAGGCGTTGTGCCATCTGTAGTGTAGAATATTGATCCGTTGCAAGACGAGCTTATGGAAATATATACCATGTCATCATAGTCCCCGGATGGAATATCGAACATAGGATCAGCGATCATATAATCACGGAACGAATCAGTGACTTTCTGATTGCTGCATTTATCCAGCAGAGTTGATATTTCTGAATAATTGCCGGCAGAAGTGTAAATGTCCACCACTTTTCCATAAACGCTGACTTCTTCATCATCAGACAAAGCCGTGTCATTAAGGTATGGCGTCAGAGTAGTTATTGCTGCATAGGTGCGCCCACCCCTGTTCTGATAATCAGCCTTCTGAATTACAAGGTCAATATCTTTATCACCGTTCTTTTCAGAGATGGCAAGCGCCTTGTTTATCATTTCAACGGATTTGTCATAATCACCGCCAGCTGATGCTTTATAGGCTTCGCCGACATAATATGATTTTGAATTTATCCTTGAATACAGGAAAAAGATTATAAGGGCGCCGACAGAAACCGAGGTGATCAGTAAGGCTATCAGAATATGAATAAGATGCCTGTGACGGGCTTCCTTTTCTTCAAGGACCTTTTGTTTTGCTGCATCGATCTGTTCCTGACGTTTTATTGCCTCAGTGATCTCTGTCATGTTCTCTGAAATCTTTTCCTGAACTGAATCAAATTCAGGAACTATATGGATC
>JAQWCI010000174.1 GCA_028706005.1 Lachnospiraceae bacterium | reverse complement strand
AACAGTTGGCGAAGCCGCAATTGCCCGGGCGGCGGACAGCGCCGCGACTTCCTGGGCAGCGGACAGCGCCGCAACCTCTGGTGCTGCTGACGAAGCAGTCACGCCGGGCTCATATGAGGATGAGCTCTGCAATCTTCTTGATGAATGCTCTAAATGGATATTTACAAAATCGCACTGCATTATTGCTGATGTGACAGATGAAAAAGAAGGCGTTACTGAGGCAGAACCGTTTATCAGAAAATTTATCAAATGTCTTCCGAAGGAACCGGCAGCCGCAGATACAACAGCCGCCGCAGCATCATCAGATTCATCCGCAACTGGTGCATCAGATTCGGCCTCCGCAGCATCATCAGATTCATCCGCTGCTGGTGTATCAGATTCGGCCTCCGCAGCATCATCAGATTTATCCGCTGCTGGTGCATCAGCAGCTTTAGATATGGCAGCCGCTGACGGCACGCCGCCTGACGATCTGAGGCCATACAGCGCTGGGCCTGTAAAGAAGAATGAAGGCCTCGAAACAGCCGGCCAGGTGCAGTACGTCTGCCGCGCAGGAAACTTCAGAAGGCATGGTTATAAGTATACAGGTGCGCTGCGCGTTTTGAAGGTCATCATGAATCTCGACTATCTGTGGAACCGCCTGCGCGTCAAAGGCGGAGCCTACGGATGCATGTCACTTTTCAACAACGACGGATGCTCGTTCTTCGTGTCGTTCCGCGACCCGCACCTCAAAGAGTCAGTGGAGGTCTATGAGCAGGCCGCAGATTTTGTGCGTTCCTTCGATGTGGCTGAGCGCAAAATGACACAGTTCGTCATAGGAGCTGTCAGCGCGCTCGACAGTCCGCTCACGCCGGCGCAGACCGGAAGATTTGCACTTGGCTGCTATATGACAGGCAAAACATATGAGATGCTGCAGACTGAACGCAGGGAGATCCTTACCTGTGAGCCCGGGGATATCAGAGCTCTGGGCGACTACATCGACGCTTTTATGAGTGATGACAACATCTGCGTAGTTGGCAGCACAGAGCAGATAGAGAATAATAAAGATCTTTTCATGAACGTCGGGAAACTGCTATAAGCATTAGACAGGACATACACAACGAAATCTTTAGCATTGGAGCAGACAGTATTGAACAGAATTAAAGCTGTTCCATCACGGAGGACTGATAAATAATGAAGAGTACTTGCTTTGGAAAAAGAATCGTACTTACCGCGGTGATCGCAGCAATGATGTCATGTGTTTTGACGGCATGCGGTTCATCAGCAAATTCGCAATATAACATGGTCGCAGGAGATACAGAAACTTACTCGGCGGATGATCAGACAGCTGATTATTCGGCATCTAACGGTATAGCGGCCGGCAAATCAATGGCAGGCGCGCAGTACGTGAGCAATTCGGGTAATGGAGTGGATACAGCGCCGCAGGATGGCTCGCTCACGAGCGGTGAAGACAGCGATAAAGTCACAAGAAAACTTGTAAAGACCGTATATCTCAGCGCTGAGACGGAGGATCTTGATTCATTTGAGACCTCACTTGGTAAGCAGGTAAGTGATGTCGGTGGTTACATTGAATCGTCCAGCATCAGCAATGGCAACGGCGCGGTCTATTATGATGATCCTTCATATTCTTCGTCATCGTCACAGACGAGGTACGGCTCATACACGATCCGCATCCCGGCAGAAAAACTCGATTCCTTTGTGGCCGAAGTATCAGGCGAAACAAATGTTTTGTCGCAGTCTACTAATGTCGACGATATCACACTTCAGTATGTGGACAATCAGAGCAAGATCGACGCGCTGAAGATCGAGCAGCAGAATCTGATGGATATGCTGAAGAAGGCTGAGACAGTGGAGGACATGATCGCGATCCAGGCTCAGCTCACCTCTGTAAATGCCGATCTTCAAAGCTACCAGTCACAGCAGAATTATTATGACAATCAGGTCGATTACGCGACGTTGAATGTCGATGTGACGGAGGTTCAGAAGTACACGCCGGCAGTCGAGAAGGACACGCCAACCCGCATGAAAGAGGGACTCGAGAAGAACTGGCACCAATTCCTCGTAAACCTCAGAGAGTTCGCAATATGGTTTGTTTCGAACCTTCCGTATATCATCTTCTGGGTGGTTTTTGCGATAATATTCATAGTCATATTTAAGGCAATCCGCCGCCACAGCAGGAAATATCAGGCAAGGAGAGAGGCCAAAGCGGAGGCAAAGAGGATCAAACAGGAAGCAAAGAAAGCCGCAAGGCTCGCCAAGAAGGGCGGAAAGGCCGATAATACATCCGTTACAGCAGCCAGCGCATCAAGTGACAATGCGGACACGGCAAATTCAGAAAAGGGGACAGGTGGTCCATCTAATGAGTAAAGCAGGATTTGTAACAATAGCAGGCAAGCCGAATGTGGGCAAATCCACACTGATGAACACGATGATCGGGCAGAAGCTTGCAATCACATCATATAAACCTCAGACGACGAGAAAACAGATGCGCACGGTCTACACAGACAAACGCGGACAGATTGTTTTTCTTGATACTCCGGGAATGAATGCAGACAAAACAGGCAGCGCCGCAGGAACGGCATACACCGGGTATTTCAGGACTCAACTCGGTGACTACATGGAGAAGGCGGCGGAGAGTTCGCTTGATGAAGTGGATGTGGTCTTACTGCTTGTGGAGCCCAAAGGGAAGGTGACTCCTGAGGATGAGGCGATAATAAAGCTGCTCCCGAAGAGCATTGCAGACGGCGGAAAATCGACTGTTATTCTTGTCGTTAATAAGATCGATTCTGTTCCACAGGAAAAAGTTGCCCGGACTATTGAGGTCTTTTCAGAAGAGTACAGATTTGATGAAATTGTCCCGGTGAGTGCAAGGTCAAAGGCAGGCGTAGAAGATCTGATTTCAACGATGTTCATGCATCTTCCCGACGGAGAGCCGTTTTATGACGAGGATACAGTGACAAATGTTAATGAGCGCGACCTCGTGGCTGACATAATAAGAGAAAAAGCGCTGAGGCTCCTGCAGGACGAGGTCCCGCACGGCGTCGCAGTGACTGTAGATTCATTCAAGTATCGCAAGAACCGCGAAGGTGTGACAATCTGTGATATCGACGCGAGCATCATCACTGAGAAAGAAACACACAAAGCGATAATCATCGGAAAAGGCGGCGAAATGCTCAAGAAGATCGGTACCGTCGCCAGGATCGACATAGAGAACTTGATCCAGAACAAGGTCAACTTGAAACTCTGGGTCAAAGTCCGCAAGGACTGGCGCGACGACGACCAGCAACTGAAGAGTTACGGCTACGACATGAAAGACCTGAAGTGAATAGTTGTGCGCGCAGAGCACTGACTTGCTGAATTTGCACAATCCGGGCGGCAAAAACCTCCCGGGCAGTCACTGCTCCGGCAGGAAATTGTGCGCGGAGCGCACTGACTTGTTAGATTTGCACAATCCGGGCGGCGAAGACCTTCCGGGCAGTCACTGCTCCGGCAGGAAATTGTGCGCGCAGCGCACTAACTTGTTGACTCAGCACAAGAAAAGAGAAAGAAATCAAAATGGGCAGCGGAACACTCAGTGGCAATGACAATAATGACAGCTCTGATCAGGTTACGGCTATGGTGCTGCAGAGCACGCCAATGGGTGAATATGACAGAAGAGTAGTGCTGCTCACAAGACAGATGGGAAAGATCTCATGTTTTGCAAGGAGAGCCAGAAAACAGGGCAGTGCCCTGATGGCTGCGACATCGCCGTTCGCGTTCGGAACTTTCTCTCTGACAAAACTAAGATCCGGCTATATCATGACAGATGCCGACATTGATAATTACTTTGCGCACCTTCGCGATGATGTAGTGACCGCCTATTATGGCATGTATTTTCTCGAAGTCTGCGAATGGGTAACACGAGAGAACAACGACGAAGCGCAGATCCTGCTGCTGCTCTACAGATGCTGTCAGGCGCTCCAGACCGGCAAAATCCCGAATAAACTCATCAGATCTGTCTTTGAGATCAAACTCGTTGTCATTGAAGGTGAATTCGAAGGCGTGCCGGGGTCAGATGACGGACCGACAAATGAACAAATATACGAGCAAGCGAATGAGCAAATATATGAATCAACTCATGAACATGGTCTCAGCGGGTTTCGGCACAAATACTCCGCAGGTATGCGCCAGGCTGTTCAATTCATCGCCCTGAGCAGAATAGACAACTTGTTTTCCTTTACAGTAGATAAAGAAGTACTTAATGAGCTTGCAACATTTGCCGCTGAGACTGTTGACAATTATTGCGGCAAGAGAGAATTCTCAAGTCTGGACATTTTGAAGACGATTATTTGACTGCAAATAAACGTGATTGGACAAACATAAATGGAATCATTTGATGTCATAAGAAAACTTTGGAAGAAAATCCCGGCAAATCTCCTTACATGTTTCTTTGTTAGCCTGGTGACCGGAATATTGACGCATCTGTACATGTTTACAAACAAGTTCCCGAACTGGGACGATATGGCGTTCATAAGCGGCCCGGGGGCAACATACGATTTTGGCAGGTGGTTCCTGCAGGATGTTCATAAGTGGATATGTTCCTACAGCGTCCCGGCGCTTAATGGCGTGGTGGGAATTGTTTTCCTCGCGCTTTCCGCCTGCGTAATAGTCTCGCTCCTGGGACTCAGGACCCATACGGCATCAGCGCTCATAGGAATAGCAATGGTGACTTTTCCGTCAGTCGTGAGCAGCAACATG
>JAQWCI010000173.1 GCA_028706005.1 Lachnospiraceae bacterium | reverse complement strand
AAATGGTGACGGCAGACGAGGCACTCGAGCAGAAAATTGTTTCGACGCCGCTTCGGATAAACGAGGACGCAATGCGCGAACTGAACGAGCGGTACGTGATCATTTACACTTGTCAGCGCAGACTTGCGAGAAACCTTCTCCGCGACATTGTGGGTAAATATATAGGAAATGAAAATGACGAGACAGAGGTGCTCTACAGGATCCAGCAACTCGCCGTTCTGATGAGACTTGAGCTCGAAAAGGGCCATATCGACGGCTTTGCAAAGCTGATGAATGATCACTGGAATCTTTCGACAAAACTTGATGCCGGCTGCACCAACACCTGCATTGACCAGATTTTCCTTGTCATAGAGGATCTGATTGATGGCAAAATGATCTGCGGCGCCGGGGGCGGTGGCTTCATTCAGGTCATCATGAAGAAGGGCGTCACGACGCAGCAGTTACAGGAGCGGCTTGACGAGGTCTTTGCCGAATCAGGAGTTGGCGTCTGGAAGACTGACTTCTGTTTTGGAGAGTAGCTTTAGTTCTGATATGGTGGAAAAATGATTAGTATTATTGTTCCGGTATACAATGCAGAATCATATATTTCGGCTACGATCGACACAGTGGCGGGGCAGAGCTACAGGGATTGGGAGCTGCTCCTTGTCGATGACTGCTCGAGCGATCGCAGCCGCGAGATCATTGAGAAGAAGATCGCGGAATTCGAGCGCAGTCGCGGCACAGCTGCAGATGTTGGTTCGCTGAGCTATGAAAGCATTGACAGCAAACAGGATGATATATGCCCGCAGCCGCGAATCCGCCTCATAAGCAAAACACATAACGAAGGCGCTGCTGCTGCGCGCAACACAGGAATCGACGAGGCCAGGGGAAGATACATAGCGTTCCTCGATGCCGATGATATCTGGTACAGCGACAAGCTCGAGACAGAACTCAAATACATGCAGAAGAACGACGCAGCATTTGTTTTTACTGCGTATCAGTTTGGCGATGAAAATGCACAGCCTACGGGCAAAGCTGTGCGTGTTCCTAAGAAGCTGACATACAAAGAGGCTCTTTCACGGACAATAATCTTCACGTCAACCGTCATGATGGATACTGAGAAGATCAGCAGGGAACTCATGCACATGCCGGCAATCGCTTCCGAGGACACGGCGACATGGTGGCGCATATTAAAGAGCGGCGTGGTGGCGTATGGCCTCAACCAGACACTCGCGATCTACAGACGCCCGGCGAAGTCGCTCTCATCAAACAAAGCAAATTCTGTCGGAAGGATCTGGAATCTGTATCGGCAGATAGCGGGAATGAATGCCGTAGCCGCGGCTCTTCATATAATCATGTGGGCATTTCGCGCCGCGGCGCGCAGGGTCGTGGACGATACGATACGCAGCCATTTTGAATCAGTGAAGAGATTCAGTACGCTGCAGTTGTCGTTCATTGGAATCATCACTCAGACTCTGTTATTTGCGTACACATGGTTCAAAACATATTATCCGATTATCAATTCAATGAGGATAAGCCAGGACGGGTATGTGCTGGGCTATGGCATCAAATTGTACTTCCGTGGACATTTACTGTTCCTGGCTTTCTATCTTGTTTTGATGATATTCTTTGCAAGTCAGGCAGGAGCGATGAAGATCGGCCTGAACAGGCCGGTAAGTGTTTTCCTGTCATCGACGATCGCTATCGGAATTACGGATATCATTATCTACGCCCAGATGTCGCTTATGCGGAACTGGCTCGTCCCTGCATGGCCGCTTGTGCGAACGTATGTTGCGCAGATTGGTTTTGCGTACATCTGGATAGAGTTCGCGGATTTTATTTATCACCGCGTCTTCCCGCCGAGGGAAACGCTCGTCATCTCAGGTGCGACGCATGACTTCAGGTCAGGCTCTATCATCGATCAGCTGGGCGCGCGGCAGGATCGTTTCAAAGTGGCAAAACAAATGAGTACGGCGGAGGGAATGGACAGGGTGCTTGCAGAGTGCCTGAGCTGGTACGGCTGTGTGGTGATAGGGGATGTGACTTCCAAAGAGCGGAAGATGATCCTCGAGTTCTGCTATGGCCACTACATTCGCGTCTATGATCTGCCTGAGGTCAAAGACATTCTCATAAACGGCGCCGAGGTGATGGACCAGTTCCAGACACCGCTCCTTGAATTCAAGGAATACAACATTCGCTGGGAGCAGCGACTCGTTAAGAGATTGTGCGACATAGTGATTTCTGCTGTTCTGATTATAGTCACATCGCCGATAATGCTGTTCAGGCTTATAGATGCGGCGGTCCACCCGTCGCCGGAAGGCATTATTGAACGCACAGTATGTGTCACAAAGAACGGAAAGACGTTCGTGCGTCATACATTCAGATCACAAGGCACGGGACATACGCTGCCTATGCTCTTTGATGTTTTTCGCGGCCGAATTTCAATGGTGGGACCTGAACCTCTTCCGGCAGAGCTGGAAAGCAGTATTGTCGAATGTAACCCCAAGTTTGTATACCGCCGCCGTGTCGAGACCGGCTATACCGGTAAGTCTCAACGCAGCAACCTTGTTTTTACGAAAAATGATGGCTCAACAGATCTCGACCTTGCAGATGACATTCTTCTGGTCGATATGATGTACATTCAAAATTACTCTTTACTTGAAGATTTCAGGATTCTCCTGACTGTTCCGATAAATAAGAGAACAGCAAAGAAAAGGACAGTAAAGAAAAGAACAGAATAGACAAGAACAGAATAGACAAGAACAGAATAGACAAGAACGGAATAGACAAGAACGGAATAGACAAGAACAGAATAGACAAGAACGGAATCATAAGTAATAAAGACAACAAAAAGTATAAGGCAGAAAGACAGAAGGCACAGAAGTTTACAATGAATGATCAGAATACTCAAACCAGATCAGGCGATAATGCAATAATTACAGGCGTGATCTGGAAACAACTCATGATTTTTTTCTTTCCGCTCCTGGCGGGAACTTTTTTCCAGTTTCTTTATAATACAGTCGACGCAATAGTTGTCGGTCAGTTCGTGGGCAAGGAAGCCCTGTCTGCCGTCGGCGGCGCACCGGCCACTTTGATAAATGTCTATATCGGTATCTTTACCGGAATTTCGACCGGCGCATCCGTTATAGTTGCACAGTTCTGCGGCGCCGGCCGCAAGGCGGAAGTCAGCAAAACAGTGCACACTTCGATGGCAATCGCGCTCATCGGAGGCGTGATCCTCACGGTCGTAATGTTCTTCTTTTCCGGCATTATGCTGCGGGCGATGTCAACGCCTGACGAGCTGATGGCGCAGTCCGTGCTCTATATGCAGATCTTCGCACTCGGCATGATCGGCAACATGGTCTACAATTTCTGCGCCGCGATTCTTCGCGGAGCGGGCAATTCCAGGCAGCCTTTTTATTTTCTTGTGGCGGGCACGCTGACGAATATAGTCCTCGATCTCGTGATGGTAGCTGTTCTCGGCTGGGGCGTTGCCGGAGCCGCGTGGGCGACCATTATTTCGCAGTACGTAAGCGCGATCGCAGCGGTCGTATATCTCGTAAACATTAAAGGCGATTACCTGCATCTTGATCTTCGCAGGATCAGGATCGATCGTGATATCTTCAGAAAAATCATGGTAATCGGCATTCCGTCGGCACTTCGCTCGCTCATGTACTCCATGACGAACGTGGTCATACAGGCGGCGATCAATGGTTTTGGCACGGATACAGTCGCTGCATGGACAGTATGGGGCAAGATAGATGCGCTGTTCTGGATGATCATCAACTCGCTCGGAGTGGCAGTCACGACCTTCATCGGGCAGAATTACGGCGCCGGCAAGTACGCAAGAGTACGCAAATGCCTTAGACAGGCACTCTTTATCACTACGTTGTTCACTCTCGTTATGATTATGGTATTTGTCACCTTCGGAGACACACTTATCCGCATATTCACAAACGATGCGGGCGTCATCACTATTGCAACAGCAATACTTGATTTCATGGCGCCGACATTCATCACATACATATGTATCGAAATTTTCGCGTCGGCGCTGCAGGGCATGGGCGATGTCCTCGTTCCCACGATCATCACGATCGTCGGCGTCTGTGTGATCAGGATTGCCTGGCTTTACACCGTGGTGCCGCTCGTTCACACTCTCAATTCCGTCATGTTCAGCTACCCGATATCCTGGATCATATCCTCGGCGGCGTTCGTGATCTATTACCTCTGGTTCATTAAGAAGCGGAAGATGACAATCCGCTGAATAAGGCAAAACAAATGCAAAAAAAATTATTATGAGAGAATAATATGACAAAAAAGAAGTACGGACGCACAGCTTGTTTATAAGTGCAAGAAGTGCGGACATATAGATATGCGGATGACAGAAGCCAACAGTGCTTACCTGATGTTTAACAGAAACTCAGCAGACAAGATATCAAGTGCTGCTCAAAATGCCAAAGTTATTATTGATACGGACAAGTGGACAAGCTTTTACAGAAATGTTATAGATGCACTTGCAAAAAGACAGGATCTGACGATGACAATCAGATTCACCGATGAGAAGCACGCAAGGAGATGCATTACGATCCCGGCAGGAACTGATCTTGATGGTTTTATAGATTCCAAAGGGTTTACAGGTTTTGAGTAACTTGTAAGTAAAGGATTCGAGACACCTTATCAATGGGGTTGTAAACCCTATATTAACTTGTCTGGCAGACCCGAGCCACTCCAAAGACTGCTACTGGAGAAATTTCATCCATCCTGGCAG
>JAQWCI010000172.1 GCA_028706005.1 Lachnospiraceae bacterium | reverse complement strand
TCGTGACAGGTACAAAAACATTTCGCTTTATATTGACGTTGATAATGATATTAAACCTATAGCCGATGAATGCCTGGAGCTGGGAGCAAAGGTCGTCATGCTCAAATGTGGAGCACCGGGAATTTATTACAGAACCGGGAACAAAACGCAGATTACGGAAATATCGGATAATCTAGGATTTGATCTTGATGGATGGAACGACAGAGAGGGATTCGAAAAGAGTTATATTCCTGACAGGGTGTTGTCCGGGACAGGCGCAGGAGACACGACGATAGCCGCGTTCCTCGCAGCGGTAATGAAATGATATACGTTTGATATGTGTATCCATCTTGCGGCTGCGGAAGGGGCGTCATGTATCACGGAATACGATGCGCTGAGCGGAGTACGTAGCCTCGATGATCTTTGCGAAAGAATCGGGAACGGGTGGGCAAAACGTGATAGTCGAACACAAAACTGATCAATAACGCAACAGGATTTTTTTGTTCCATGAAGCAGGACTTTTATAAAAAAGTCCTGCTTCTTTTTTTGCAATCGTACTTTTTGAACATTTTGCTTGAGACTAACAATTATTTCCCATTTTCTTTGTGCAACTTGTATGATAAATTCTTTTGTATCAGGAAACCTTGTGTGTTTCCGCAAACAAACGGAGGTAAAGTAATGAAAAAGAAGTTAGTCAGTACAATGCTCTGCGCAGCAGTAGCTACATCGCTCCTTGCAGGATGCGGATCAGCGACAGAGACAGGTGATGCAGCAGTATCTGCAGCAGCATCTGCAGCTTCATCTATTGTGGCAGCAGTTGATGATGCAACATCATCAGCAACAAGTGCAGCAGCAACAGATGATGCAAGTGCAAAGACAATCGGTATCGCAATGCCTACACAGTCACTCGAGAGATGGAACCGTGATGGTTCATATCTGGATGAGCAGTTCAAGAGCCGCGGCTATAACACAGAGCTCAAGTTCTCCAATAACGAGATCGATACTCAGGTTTCTGATATCGAGAACATGATCGCTGATAATGTTGATCTGCTTGTTGTAGCAGCAATTGACGGCGAGTCACTTTCAACAGTTCTTGCAGATGCCAAGACTGCTGGAATCCCGGTTATTTCCTATGACCGTCTTATCATGAACACAGATGCTATCAGCTACTATGTATCATTTGATAACTACACAGTAGGTACTCTTCAGGGACAGTTCGTTGTAGATCAGCTTGATCTCGACAACGCAGATGGACCTTTCAACCTCGAGTTCACAGCAGGCGATCCCGCTGATAACAACGCCGGCTTCTTCTTTAACGGCGCTTATGACACTCTGAAACCTTACATCGATGCCGGCAAGATAGTTGTTCCTTCAGGCCAGACAACATTTGACCAAGTCGCAACAGCAGCATGGGATACAGCAACAGCTATGGAGCGTTTCCAGAACCTTCTTGCTTCATATTATTCAGATGGCAAGCAGCTCGATGTAGCGCTTTGCTCTAATGACTCTACAGCACTCGGCGTAGCTCAGGCTATTCAGTCAGATTATGCCGGAAGCAATACACCTATTATCACAGGCCAGGATGGTGATGAAGCTAACCTCGCAAACATCGTTGATGGTATTCAGACAATGACAGTTTACAAGGCAGTTGCAAACGAAGCAGTAGCAACACTTGATATCGCTGAGGCTATTCTTAACGGCGAGACACCTGATGAGGGACTTATCAAGAGTGCAGGATGGACCTTCGATTGTGCTTACGATACAACATCATATGACAATGGCACAGGCATCATCCCTTCATACCTCCTTGTTCCTACAGTTGTAACAAAGGACAACATGGTAAAAGAACTTGTTGATACAGGATATTACACACAGGATAGCGACGGATATCTTCACCCGGCGGGCTGATTCAATGGAATGTCACTCAATTAACAACAATGAGTAAGGCAAACGGGCGGGGCAAATTACTTGCCCCGCTTGTTTTTTACAGGAGGTGTTATTCTTGTCAGACTACATACTTGAAATGAAAAACATAACGAAGCTTTACCCGGGCGTAAAAGCTTTGGATAATGTTAATTTTTCGGTAGAGCGCGGTGAAATTCACGCTCTGGTCGGTGAGAACGGCGCAGGCAAATCAACTCTTATGAATGTTCTCTCCGGCACCATCCCCCATGGTCAGTACACAGGGGACATTATTTATAACGGAAAAGCCTGCGAATTTAACCAGATACATGATTCAGAAAAACTGGGCATAGTCATTATCCATCAGGAACTTGCTCTTATCCCTGAACTTACGATAGCTGAGAATATGTTCCTCGGAAATGAAAGAGCCAACAAATTTGGAAAGATCGACTGGCCTGAGACATATAAACAGGCGCAGGAACAGATAAACCGTGTCGGTCTTAAGGAACGGTCGTCAGTTCTTATAAAAGATATAGGAACAGGCAAGCAGCAGCTTGTAGAGATTGCAAAGGCACTCTCAAAGAATGTTAAGCTGCTTATACTTGATGAGCCGACTTCATCCTTGAATGAGGAAGATTCCAGAATGCTTCTGGATATGCTCCTCGGTTTCAAGAAAGAAGGCCTTACATCGATAATTATCACTCATAAGCTCAATGAAGTAGCGTATTGTGCGGACAACATAACTGTTCTCCGTGATGGAGCTACGATCGAGACCATACCCAACCCTGAACATAACATCGATGAGGAACGCATCATCAAGGGGATGGTAGGTCGTGAGCTTACGAACCGTTTCCCTTCACGTGAGCACAATGTAGGAAAAGATGTTGTATTTGAAGCAAAGGACTGGACTGTATTCCATCCGGTATACACAGAGAAGTGCGTTGACAACAAAGTGAGTTTTAGCGTACACAAGGGTGAAATTATCGGATTCTCCGGACTTCAGGGCGCAGGTAGAACAGAACTTGCAATGTCACTTTTCGGAAAGAGTTACGGTAGCAAGATCTCCGGACATGAATTTATCGGAGGCAAGGAAGTCCATCTCAAGAATGAGAAGGACGCTATAGATCACGGCCTGGCTTATGCCACTGAGGACCGTAAGGTCAATGGACTTGTACTCGAGGATTCGATCGCATGGAATACAACAATGGCAAAACTTGATAAGGTCAGCCATAATGGGATCCTGAATGTAGCCGAAGAGAACAAGGCTGCTCAGCAGTATATTGATATAATGCAGACCAAGACTCCCAGTATCCACCAGCAGGCAGGAAATCTTTCAGGCGGCAATCAGCAGAAGGTATTGCTGTCAAAGTGGATGTTCGCGGAACCTGATATCCTGATCCTCGATGAACCCACAAGAGGTATTGATGTCGGCGCCAAATATGAGATCTACTGCATCATGAATCAGATGGTCGCACAGGGCAAAGCCGTTGTAATGATTTCTTCGGAACTCCCTGAATTACTGGGAATGTGTGATCGTATTTACGTTATGAATGAAGGAAAAATGGTCGCAGAGTTTACTTCCAAAGAAGCAACACAGGAAAAGATCATGAGCGCGATCCTAAGTTCCGATAATAAGAAGGGGGCTCAAAAAGCATGAAAGTCGCAAATATACTTAAGAAATATACAATGACATTTGCACTGGTCGTCGTGTTCGTGTTCTTCACATTCCTGACCGGCGGTCGTCTTATCTACGCACAGAATATTTCAAACCTGCTGCTCCAGAACGCATACGTTCTTGTAATGGCATGCGGCATGTTACTCTGCATCCTGACAGGCGGCAACGTCGACCTTTCAGTCGGCTCAACACTTTGCCTGTCGGCAGCACTCTCGGCAAAACTTATGCAGGGTGGCGCAAATGCAGGAGTGGCAATTCTGTCATCACTTGCAGTTGCAGCAGTTATCGGTCTGTTCCAGGGATATCTTATAGGTTATGTACACATTCCGCCTTTCATCTGCACACTTGCAGGCATGTTCCTGTGGCGCGGTGTAGGACGTGTAATACTTGATTCCAAAACAATCAGTATTCAGAATGATACATTCCTTAATCTCTTCAGCTCATATATTCAGATACCCGGGCTTGACAGCGAAAAGCACTAT
Organism: Lachnospiraceae bacterium; assembly: GCA_028706005.1. GTDB lineage: Bacteria > Bacillota > Clostridia > Lachnospirales > Lachnospiraceae > CAG-791. The sequence goes on along the minus strand of JAQWCI010000172.1, from coordinate 709 downwards.
ATATCGGCACTCATCGTTGGTATAGTGGTTGCAGTTATCGCAACTGCGATGATGCTTCGCAGCCGTGCTGTCCAGAGAAAGAACGGCACAGTCACAGGAAGCGAAATCGGAGCAATTGCAAAAGTCGTAATAATCGATGCTCTCATCGTTATTTACAGCTACAAATTGATGCAGTATAAGGGAATACCGGTAATGCTCCTCTGGATCCTTGCAGTTGTACTTATTTTCGGTTTCATTACAGGTTCGACAGTATTCGGCCGTTACTTCTATGCAGTAGGCGGCAACGAAAAGGCTACAAAGCTTTCAGGTATCGATCCCCGCAAGGTTTATTTCTGGGCATACTTCCTGATGAGCTTCCTGGCTGGTATTTCAGGACTTCTGATGGGAGCCAGAATCGGTTCTGTTGATGGCCAGATGGGTAACTCATATGAAATGGATGCAATCGCATCGTGCTTCATAGGCGGTGCATCTGCATACGGCGGGTCAGGTACAGTACCAGGAATCATGATCGGTGCTATCCTCCTCGGCGTTATAAACCAGGGCATGTCGATATATGGTCTGTCGGATTCCTGGCAGTATGTTGTCAAGGGCGCTGTTCTTCTTGCAGCAGTCGTCTTCGATGTTGTTTCCAACCACAAGACAGGTAAATCATGATGAACGGCAAAACAGGCGTACGCTTTACTCTGCGGCTTATAGTCGCGGCATATCC
>JAQWCI010000030.1 GCA_028706005.1 Lachnospiraceae bacterium | reverse complement strand
GCCGCTATGCAGACCGTAAGACCTCTGACAGTCAGGACAAGACCAGTGTTTAATTCATCATCAATGTTCACCGACAAAGCCGGCAGAAAGATCAGCTCTGAGGCTGATCTTGTATCTTTATGGGAGAAGGATGGTATAAGAGTAAGCAGGGCAAAGTGGATCCCGCATGCTTACTATCTGAGCGGAACAGGAAATGTTCGCGAACTATCAGGTTTTGACGAGGGCCTTTTTACAGTACAGGATGAGGGCTCGATGATGGTCGCATATGCGGCGGGACTAAGTGGCGGTGAGACGGTGGCAGATGTGTGTGCGGCACCGGGCGGGAAAGCCCTTCATTGCGCAGATTTATTACTCGAAAAGGCCGGATCGGGATCAGCTCCTGCTAAAGGCCATGTGGCCGCTTATGATCTCAGCGACAAAAAGGTCGGCAAAATAACTGAGAACATTGACAGGTTATCTCTTGGAAGTATAGTGACCGCAAAAGTCCGTGACGCGAGAGAACTGCATACTGAGGATGAGAATATCGCAGATGTGGTAATATGTGATCTGCCGTGTTCAGGTCTCGGAGTCATGGGCAGAAAAAAAGATATAAGATATCGGGTGAAGAGAGAAGATCTTGATGACCTGCAGGCACTGCAGCGTGAGATACTAAGGAGCGCGGTACATTATGGGAAAGCCGGAGCTGTACTGATCTACAGCACATGTACGATAGACCGTATAGAGAATGATGATAATGCCGTTTATATTCAGAAAGAACTTGGTCTCATCCCGGATCCGATAGGAGCTTACCTGCCAAAGGCCGCTGACAGCGCGGTGATAAGTGGTATTACAGATGCGGCCGGAAAAACTGATAATAATGGGAATTGCCTGTTCATGGAGCCGGGAGTTCATGGAACTGATGGTTTCTATGTGGCAAGATTCAGAATTCCCCGAGTATAAAACATATTTGTAATGGTGGTAATAGTGGCTGAACAGGAATTAAACGCAAAATCAAAAAAAACAGACATAAAGTCTCTGACTGAGGAAGAGCTCGAGAAGATACTTGTGGAGAGCGGAGAGAAGAAGTACAGGGCATCACAGATTTACCGGTGGATGCATGTAGAGCTCGCCGCTTGTTTTGACGATATGACAAATCTTCCTAAAAGTCTCAGACAGAAACTTGAGGATAACTTTGAGTACACCAGACTCAGGTGTGTGGACAGGCAGATATCAAAGGTCGACGGGACGCAGAAATTTCTTTTTGCTCTTCCGGACGATAATCTTGTCGAGAGTGTTTTTATGAAATACAGATTTGGGAACAGCATATGTATATCCTCACAGGTCGGGTGCCGGATGGGATGCAGGTTTTGCGCATCTACGCTCGGTGGTCTCGAGAGAAATCTGGCTACGTCAGAGATGCTGGAACAGATTTACGAGATCCGCAGGATCACCGGGGAGAAAATATCGCATGTGGTCGTGATGGGTACGGGAGAACCGCTGGATAATTATGATAATGCAGTGAAGTTTCTGAGACTGCTCTCAGGCGAGGGAGGAATGAACCTGAGCCAGAGGAGCATAACGCTTTCAACATGCGGCATCGTGCCCCGCATATATGATCTCGCTGACGAGAAATTCGCTATCAATCTTGCGCTTTCCCTGCATGCGGTGACTGATGCGAAAAGGCGTGAGATAATGCCAATTGCTGAGAAGTACAGTATCAGCGAGATAATGAAGGCGATGAAGTATTACTTTGATACGACGGGGAGACAGGTCACATTTGAGTACACTCTGATACGGGGAGTCAATGATTCGATCGATGACGCGACGGGCCTCTCAGCTCTTGCACGTCCGCTTGGAGCCCTTGTCAACCTGATACCGGTAAACCCGGTGAAAGAGCGCGGATTTGTGCAGACAGATGCGCCTGCGGTGGCCTCTTTCAAAAACAAACTTGAAAATAGCGGCATAAATGTTACTATAAGGAGAGAAATGGGCAGAGACATTGATGGTGCCTGCGGGCAGTTAAGACGCAGGCATCTTGTTAAGTCTTGACAATGGACAATATGCTGAAATCAGTTGCGATAACAAATATCGGACAAAAGAGAAAACTTAATCAGGATAGTTTCTATACCTCTGACGGACCTGTGGGGCGTTTTGCGGATCTTTATATAGTCGCTGACGGCATGGGCGGTCATAAGGCGGGGGATTATGCGTCCAGATATGCGGTCGATAATGTTGTGGGTGAGATCCAGTCGGCCAAAGACCACGATAACCGTAAGGTTATAGAGAAGGCACTCCTTGATGCAAACCGCGGACTCAGAAAAGTTGCGGCCGGCAGCGAAGAGTATTCGGGGATGGGAACGACTTTTGTTGCGGCCACTATAAACGACGGCAGGATCCTCGCCGCCAATGTTGGTGACAGCAGACTTTATATTGCAGGTAAAGAAGTGGGCATAAGACAGATAACTGTCGATCACTCTCTTGTTGAAGAAATGATCCTTGCCGGTGGTCTTGATAAAAGAGGCGCCCGCAATCATCCGGATAAAAACATCATCACGAGAGCAATCGGAGGCGATGATGAACTTACAATAGATTATTTTGAAGAAAATCTTGTACCCGGAGATACAGTTTTGATGTGTACTGATGGTCTGACAAATATGGTAGATGATGACCGTATTGCCGAGATCATCGCGCTCGACACTACTGATGACGAAAAGGCCAGGATCCTGGTCAATGAAGCGAACCGTAACGGCGGAAGGGATAATATAACAGTTATCCTGATCGATCCGTACTACACCGTCTGAGCGGAGGAGAACGAATGGTAAAAATGGGAATGCTTATAGCCGATCGCTATGAGATAGTTGATAAGGTCGGCACGGGCGGAATGTCAGATGTTTATAAAGCAAAGGACCACAAGCTCAATCGTTTTGTGGCTATTAAGGTGCTTAAGCAGGAATTTGCGGAGAATGCCAGTTTTGTCTCAAAATTCCGCGTGGAGGCACAGGCCGCAGCAGGTCTGATGCATCCAAATATTGTAAATGTATATGATGTCGGCGAGGAAAAAGGGCTCTATTATATCGTAATGGAACTCGTCGATGGAATTACGCTCAAGAAGTATATAGAGAAGAAAGCACGCCTTTCAGTCAGAGAGGCTGTCAGCATTGCGATCCAGGTCTCAATGGGTCTCGAGGCAGCACACAACAATCACATCATACACAGGGATATAAAACCGCAGAATATCATTATTTCCAGGGACGGCAAGGTAAAGGTCACGGATTTCGGCATAGCGAAGGCCGCTACCAGCAATACAATAACAAGCAACGTAATGGGATCGGTACACTACACATCGCCTGAACAGGCACGTGGCGGATACAGTGATGAGAAGAGCGATATTTATTCACTCGGCATTACATTGTTTGAGATGCTGACAGGGCGCGTGCCTTTTAATGGAGAGACTACTGTCGCCATTGCGATAAAACATATCCAGCAGCCCATGCCTTCGCCGTGTGAGTTTGTGCCGGAAATACCGCGAAGTGTTGAACAGATAGTTCTCAAATGCTGCGAGAAGAGCCCTGACAGACGTTACCAGAACATGGGAGAGCTTATTGCGGATCTCAAGGAATCGCTGCTTCACCCTGAAGATGATTTTGTAAAACGTGTAAATCCGGACAATGAGTCGGCAACTCGCATGGCTACTGAGCGCGACAGGCTCGATCTTCGCAATTCATATGACAGAGATGATGACACTGGTGCTGATGAGGACGAGTATGAACAGCGCGAGCCTCTAAGCAGCATGAGATCCAGGAAGAACCGTGCAGAAGCTCCCATGCGGTTGGAAAAAGATGTTCGCCGCCGCTATGAAGAAGATGATTATGGGGACGATTTTGACGAAGATGATAATGATGGGTACAGCCGCAAGGGCGAACGTGTAACAACGATTCTGTCTATACTTGCAGCGGTGCTTATTGGTGTTATCATCATATTCCTCGCAGGCCGTGCAATGGGCATATGGGGGAGCGGCGCTTCAGATGGAGCTGAAACAGCTGCATCCGGTATGGTAATAGTCCCTGATGATCTGGTGGGACAGGACGAGGAATCTGCAAAAACCGAACTGACAGGCTTGGGACTTGTTCCGCAGGTAACATATGAAGAGTCAGCTGAAATGACCTCAGGACTTGTTATTTCCATTGATGTTGAGGCAGGATCACAGGTGCAGTCAGGATCCACAGTTGTCCTGACAGTAAGCGCCGGGACAAATGGCATAACAGTTCCTTCAGTGACAGGACTCACAAAAGCTGAGGCAAAAGCTCAGCTTGAGCAGAAGGGATTCAAAGTCAATTTTGTAGAAGAGGCCAGTGAAACAGTTGATAAAGACAGCGTAATTTCACAGGATCCTGAAGGAAACAGCGCAGCACCGGGAGGCTCTACAATCAATGTAGTAGTAAGCTCCGGAGCAGATACGACAGGAAAGGTCGCGGTTCCGACTGTGACGGGAATGAATGAAGAGGATGCAATGGCTCTTCTTGTCGAATCAGGACTGCAGCTTGGCAACGTTACAGAGAAAGAAAGCGATGACGAAAATATGAACGGGCTTGTTACATCGCAGAGCGAAGAACCCGGAACATATGTAGATAAAGATACAAAGATCGATGTAGAAATTGCAAAATCCGGAGATACGACATACAGCTATAGCGGTGATATTGAAGCACCCACAGCATCAGAAAACGCAAATTATGCGGCAGGTACGCCTGTTTATGTTGTTGTCATAGCGTCCGACGGATCAAAACTGCTCGACACCACATATGATTCGTTCCCTCAGCAGTTCAGTATCCTGCATGTGTCATCGTCAACGGCTACGCTGCAGATGACATGGGCATATACTTCAGAGGCAACAGTGACGACTGATCCTGATACTGGAGAGTCTGTTACAACACAGGGCACGACCTCGCAGCAGACTATCACCAGAACACTCACATTCACAGCAGACAACTGAATTCTGTAGAAAAGGAATGAATGCAGGGCAAGATAATCAAGAGCCTTTCAGGGTTTTATGAAGTCCACACAGATGAGGCTGTTTACCGCTGCAGGGCAAGGGGAGTATTCCGCTCGCTCGGGATAAAGCCGCTTGTAGGAGATAACTGTAGTTTTGACGTGACGGATACTGTCTCTGTTCCAATGGAGGGGAGTATCACTGAGATACTGCCGCGCAGAAACCAACTGCAGAGACCAAATGTTGCCAATATTGATCAGGCTTTGCTGATCTTCTCAATAACACATCCCGTTCCAAGCTACAACATGCTGGACCGTTTCCTCATCACCATGAAGGAAACTGATCTCCCTGCCATTCTTTGCTTCAGCAAAGCAGATCTTGCTCTTGATGAAGAGAAAGAAGAACTGAGGGAAATATATGAGGAATGCGGCTGCAGTGTAGTCTTTATGAGCAATTTTGATGCCGCAGGAGTGGAAAAGCTGCGCGGATATCTGGATGGCAAAACTACTGTTTTTACCGGACCGTCGGGCGTGGGAAAATCAACTCTGATTAACGCACTTTGTCCCGGAGCTGAAATCGAGACAGGCGAGCTCAGCCGTAAGATTCAGCGCGGGAAGAATACGACGAGGCATATAGAGATATTCTCAGCAGGGAGAGGCACATATGTATGCGACACACCGGGCTTCACATCACTCTTTCTTGAGAATACAGACGCTGCTGAACTCAAGTCGTTCTACCCGGAATTTGATCAGTTCGCAGCCAATTGCAGATTCAATGGGTGTATGCATATGGAAGAGCCGGACTGCGCAGTAAAAAGGGCAGTGGAAGATCATGAGATCTCCTCAATACGCTACAACAATTATCGCCAGCTATATGCGGAACTGAAAGACCGCAAACAGGTCTACCGCAGAAAAGAAAACTGAAAGGCAGGTGTGCTGCATGGGCACACCGTTATGGAGGAAAAATGAAATTAGGTATAGTCGGACTTCCGAATGTAGGGAAAAGCACACTTTTCAATTCAATAACAAAGGCAGGCGCTGATGCCGCCAACTATCCTTTCTGCACTATAGAGCCGAATGTCGGCGTTGTAGCAGTACCTGATGACAGGATAAGGAGACTCGGAGAGATGTATCACTCCAAAAAGGTGACTCCTGCCGTGATAGAATTCGTTGATATCGCCGGCCTTGTAAAGGGCGCATCAAAGGGTGAGGGCCTCGGTAATCAGTTCCTTGCGAATATACGTGAATGCGATGCTATCGTTCACGTAGTCAGATGTTTTGAAGATTCTGATGTGGTCCATGTAGAAGGAACGATCGATCCGTTAAGGGATATTGAAACAATTAACATTGAACTGATCTTCGCGGATCTCGATGTGATAGAGCGCCGCATATCAAAGGTGGCGAAGACTGCACGCATGGATAAGGATGCTGCGAAGGAACTTGCACTCCTCAACAGGATCAAGGCACTTCTTGAGGACGGCAAGCCGGCTTCTGCTATTGTCCTAGGAGAGACCGAAGACGATGAGAGAAAGTATATGAGCACATATGCGCTCCTTACGGCAAAACCTGTGATATATGCAGCAAATGTCGCGGAAGATGATCTTGCTGATGACGGTGCGTCTAACGAAGGCGTCAAAAAAGTGCGGAAATACGCGGCTGACACAGGCAGCCAGGCGTTTGTAATAAGCGCCAAAATAGAGGAAGAGATCTCTGAGCTTGATGAAGATGAGAAGAAGGAATACTTTGAGACGCTTGGTATTAAGGAATCGGGTCTTGATAAGCTGATAAAAGCAAGCTACACGACTCTCGGCCTTATGAGTTTCCTCACTGCAGGCGAAGATGAGACAAGAGCCTGGACAATAAAGATAGGTACAAAAGCTCCGCAGGCAGCCGGAAAGATCCACTCTGATATGGAACGTGGCTTTATAAAGGCGGAAGTCGTCAATTATGAAGTGCTTCTCCGCGAAGGGTCACTTTCTGCGGCAAGGGACAAGGGACTTGTAGGAATGCAGGGCAAGGATTACGTGGTGCAGGACGGCGATGTCATGCTCATTCATTTCAATGTCTGACAGGTGAAGGAACTTCACGGGAGAGAATAAATGCCTGATATCATGGGTAAAATGGACATAGCATTCCCAAACCTTGGGATATATCTTAAGAATGTCCCCAAAACAATTACAATCGGTAGTTTTTCCATAGCATGGTACGGCGTGATAATTGCAATCGGGATGCTGGCCGGGATCTTTATGGCAGTTTATGCAGCAAAAAAGAGCGGACAGAATCCTGATACTTATTGGGATGTCGCAGTATGGCTGCTGATTTTCTCAGTTATCGGAGCCAGAATCTATTACGTGATCTTTTTCTGGGATGCATACAAGGATGACCTGCTGCAGATCTTTAATCTGAGAGGCGGCGGACTTGCCATCACAGGAGGAATAATTGCCGGTGTTATAACGATGGTTGTCTTCGCAAGGATCAGGAAAAAGAACTTTCTGGAACTGCTGGATACTGTTGTGTACGGACTCCTCATCGGTCAGATCATCGGCAGGTGGGCAAACTTCATGAACCGGGAGGTCTTCGGCAGATATACGGACTCGCTGTTTGCGATGCGCATACCTTTGGAGATGGTGCGTGGACGTGATATAGACTCCACTATATCGGAACATATTGTGAGCGGTACAAATTATATACAGGTACATCCGACATTCCTGTACGAGAGTCTCTGGAACCTGATGCTGCTCATAATACTGCTGGTCATTCTCAGGAAGAAACGTTTCCACGGTGAGACATTCCTTATATATATGGGGGGCTACGGTATTGGACGCGCATGCATAGAGTATATTCGAACGGATCAGCTCTACATTGCCGGAACGAAGATACCGGTGAATCTTGTTGTAGGAGCTGCGGCATTTGTTGTATGCGTAGTTATCGGCATATGGGCTCAGATAATGGTCAGAAAAGGAAAGATACAACTCATAGATTACAGCAAAGTGGAGCCGTTTGACACCACTAAATCAGGTAGTATGGAAAAGTAAGACTACAACATATACCAAACGCGCTAAATCAGGCACTTCACAGACAATGTGGAGTGCCTTTTCTTATGCTTTTTTTATGCCTGTGAATGTATGTTCTGTATTGCAAAGTGGAGGGAAATGGGGGTATTATGTCATCAGATGGAAGAATGTGGGAGAAAGTGTATCCTTTTGTAATTTCAGGGAGATGTACAGATGTTTGTCGGACAATACAGCCATTCGCTCGATGATAAGGGAAGGCTGATAATTCCTTCAAAATACAGAGATGAACTTGGAAAGAAGTTTTATCTCGTCATAGGATATGATCCATGTCTGTATGTTTACGACGAGGCCGAGTTTGCAAAGTTTGAGCAGTCATCGGCAAATATCGATGAGAAATCCAAAGGAAACCGTGATATAAGACGTTACCTTCTGAGCACAGCTTCGGAGGCTGAACTGGACAAAACGGGAAGGGTACTTATTCCTGACTGGTTGAGGAATCTGACCAACATAAGACCGGGATGTGACTGCATCATCGCAGGTGTCGGTGAAAAGCTTGAAGTTTGGGACAAAGACACCTGGAATGAGAAATTCAGTGCCGACAGGATGAAAGAGATACGTGATTACCTGTACGACAGGGAAACGGATCAGCCTGGTGCAACAGGCGCAGCAAAGCCATCGGAGGAACAGACAGGGGATGGAGTACAAACATGAATCGGTCATGATAAACGAAGTGATCGATAATCTTGCAATAAAGCCGGATGGCATATATGTAGACGGGACGCTAGGCGGAGGCGGTCATTCTTTTCAGATCGCATCAAGACTGACAGAAGGCGGCAAGCTGATCGGAATAGATCAGGATATGGATGCCATAGCAGCAGCTGGAAGACATCTTGCAGTATACAGTGACAGAGTTGAACTTGTTCATGATAATTACGAGGATATTGCAGGAATACTGAGCGAGAGAAAGATAAAAGCAGTGAACGGTATCCTGCTTGATCTGGGAGTCAGTTCTTATCAGCTGGACAATCCGGAAAGAGGCTTTTCATATAACCAGGACGCGCCCCTGGACATGCGGATGGATCAGAGCAGCGCGGTCAGCGCCGGGGATATATTAAATACATATTCTGAAGAGAAACTGACAAAGATCCTCCGCGACTATGGAGAAGAAAGATTTGCTCCAAGGATCGCAGCAAATATTGTGGCTGCCAGACAGAAGGCTCCTCTTGAGCGCACCGGAGAACTGGTAGAGATCATAAGAAGATCAATACCGATGAAGATGCAGGAAAGAGGCGGCAACCCCTGCAAGCGAACATTCCAGGCTGTGAGAATCGCCTGCAACAGGGAACTTGAAGTCCTTGAAGATTCACTGGACACAATGATAGACCTGCTCGCACCGGGCGGCAGGATCGTAGTTATCACATTCCAGTCACTGGAAGACAGGATAGTGAAGAACTCATTCAGAAGGAATGAAAACCCATGCACCTGTCCACCGGAATTTCCGGTATGTATATGTGGGAAGAAATCCAAGGGGACTGTAATAACAAAGAAAGCGTTGATCCCTGATAAAGAAGAAACTGAACATAACAGCAGAGCAGCGAGTGCCAGGCTGAGAGTTTTTGAAAAAGTGGTTATGCCGGGAGGTACTGTATGAGCAGACATTATGAAGAGACAAATAACAGGAATAACAGAACATATAATAGAAGTACCTCTTCTCGAAGCAATGGTTATGTGTATGGATCAGCTGCTCTTGATTATGATAGAAATTATGAGCAGAGACGCCACAGAGAATACAGCAGAGAAGCACAGAGACCGGAGCAGAATACTCAGACAGGAGTTTCACATTTTCCGCTTGTTCTAGTCACGGGAATGCTTGTATTCCTCACTGTAGCAGTTATTTATTATGTTCAGCTGATGGCAGGCGTAAGTACGACAAATAACAATATTTCGTCTATGCAGAATCAGATAAAAACACTGAAGACTGCAAATGATCAGCGCTATGAAGAAATCAACAGCAGCATCAATTTTGACCAGATAAAGGAAATCGCAATAAATGAACTTGGAATGAAATATGCTGACGCTGATCAGGTCGTGACATACAGCAATGAATCTGATGATTATGTACATCAGGTAAACGAAGTTGGCAAGTAGACCACAGCAGATCACGGCGGAATGTTACCTTGCACCGCTGTCATAAAAATGATAATATGAGCCGGACTTATTTTTGGGTCCGGCTCGTTGTATACAATAAGGACCTGATTACAGACAGCAATATCTGATATCGGGAACGGTGATTATTTATTGAGAAACAAAAAATGGAAAAAAAGCAGAAACAGTGATGAACCGATGCGCTTCAGAAGCTTCGCAGTATTTTCAAACAGAATGAGGACAAAGCTTCTTGTTTTGTTTGTTCTTGTTGCCTGCCTGTTCCTGGTGCTTGTCGGCAGAATAGTGACGATCAATCGAAACGACGGTGACAGATACAAGAGACAGGTCCTCCTTCAGCAGGCATATGACAGCACAACACTTCCGTTCAAGAGAGGAACAATAACAGACTCAAAAGGCACAGTCCTTGCCTCAAGCACACTTGTCTACAATGTTGTTATAGATCCTTATGCCATTCTTCAGGACGAAGCTTATCTTGAACCCACTATAAAGGCTGTAAGTTCCATATTTGGAAACGATACAGGGGAACTCAGCGAATATATAAAAGGGCACACGGATTCGAGATACTATATAGTCGATAAACAAGTCTCAGGCGCAGCCAAAACAAGTTTTGAGGATCTTGTCGCTCAGAGCACAAAAGAAGACGGTACAACTGATATACAGGGTGTGTTCTTTGAAGAATCATATATAAGGAGTTACCCGAACAGCACGCTCGCTTCTGATGTCATAGGTTTTGCCGGAAGTGACAACAACGGTCATTATGGTCTTGAGGAGTATTACAATGATACGCTAAATGGAACGGCCGGCCGCAGTTATGGTTATATTGATGACACATCTGATGTAGAAGAGACTACGATCACAGCAACTGATGGCGATAACCTTGTACTGACTCTGGATGCAAATATCCAGAGCATAGTCGAAAAATACATTCAGGAATTTAACGATAAGCATAAGGATGAGACGCGCTCTGGAAACGGAGCCAGAAATACCGGCTGTGTGGTCATGGATGTCAACAGCGGCAGTGTACTGGCGATGGCGGGCTATCCCAACTATGACCTGAATAATCCTACTGATACAAGTCCGCTTGTCGGAATGACAAAACTTGATTTTGAGAACAATGATCAGCCGGTACAGGATGAATATCTGACGCAGACAGACGTAGATGCCCTGACTGATGATCAGAAGAGTGTTTATCTGAACGCTCTCTGGAAGAATTACTGCATTTCTGATTATTATGAACCGGGATCTGTGGCAAAGCCGTTCACAACAGCTGCCGGTCTTGAAGAAGGAGCCTTTTCTCCCACTCAGACATTCAACTGCGAGGGCAGTCTTACTGTCGCTGAGGGCACAGAGCCAATCAAGTGCCATAATACATTCGGAGATGGCCTGCTTACGGTCGGAGAGGCGATCGAGAGGTCATGCAACGTCTGCCTTATGCAGGAAGCACTTGCAATGGGCAAGGACGAGTTCTGTGAATATCAGAATATTTTTGGATTCGGGCTCAAGACTAATATCGATCTTGCAAACGAAGCAAAGACAAATACTCTGATTTATACTGCTGACGATATGGGGGTGACAGATCTTGCCACCAATTCATTCGGGCAGAACTTTGACGTCACGATGGTACAGGTGATTTCGGCATTTTGCTCGCTTATCAACGGAGGTAATTATTACCAGCCTCACGTTGTGTCCAAGATAACAAGCTCAAGCGGCGCAACAGTTAAAAATATCGAGCCGCGTGTCATCAAGAAAACAATATCAGAAGAAACAAGTGAATGGATCAGATCATATTGTGAGCAGGTCGTCAGCGGCGAGAACGGAACCGGTAAGACAGCGCGCCCAGCCGGATACATGATAGGCGGCAAAACCGGAACAGCCGAGACGATCCCGAGAGACCAGGGTCAGTATGTGGTATCATTTATGGGATATGCACCCGCTGATGATCCTCAGATAGCAATATATGTTGTTGTTGACAGACCGAACGCATCCCCTCAGGATGATGCCAAATATGCGACAGAAATAGTGCGCAACTGTCTGACGGAGATTCTTCCTTATCTTGGAATACCGATGACAGAGGCTCTGTCTGATGATGAAAAGGCTGAACTTGAGAAACTGGAGTCTTCAGGAACAATAGCTCTCGGTGCATCTGCCATGCAGGCGCTTGACAACACCTCTTCGTCACAGTCATCTGCAGATGGTTCTACAAATGCGGATGGCACAGCAACTGAGGACGGCACGTCCTCTGATGGCACGACAACCGATCAGAGTGTCACTGGAGATGAAACGGGCGATTCAGGTGATTCGGCAAGCGGAAAGAGCGAGCCGGTGTGGAAGTCATTCCCGCTTGATGAGGCGACAGGATATCTTGTTGATCCGGACACAGGGATGTATGTGGATTCTGTCACAGGACATGAGTACAGTGTCGGACCTTCCACAACAGGGACAACGACGGATGGTGGAGATTCGGGAGCATCTGCAGACGATACTACAGTCTCACAGGATACTACAGCAACAGAGCAGTCAGCGGATGGAACAGTGACTGACGCGGCGGATGAGAACGCCGCAGCACAATAAAAGGTTTCAGGAGGTTCTTATGTTCAGTGGGAGTTCATTGATCGGAGTAATGTTACCGGCATTTCTTGCGTTTGTTATAAGCGCAGTGGCAGGGCATTTTGTAATACCGATACTTCGCAGTCTTAAGGCTGAGCAGACGGAACGCGAAGAGGGTCCGGCAAGTCACAAGAAAAAATCGGGCACGCCAAATATGGGCGGAGTCATTTTCATTGGCGCTTTTCTTATTATTTGTATTATCTGGGCATTCAGAAATCCTGAAGTAATACCTGTAGCTATTCTTACGGTGGGCTTTGGTGCTGTGGGATTTATAGATGATTTCATAAAGGTCCAAAAAAAGAGAAATCTTGGTCTCAGAGCATGGCAGAAGATAGTTCTGCAGCTTCTTATAGCCATTTCGTATGCTGCATATATTATAAATGTGCACGGAACATCACTTTCAATGAAGGTCCCGTTTGCTGCCGGAAAATACGTTGATTTTGGGGCCATGAATATTCCATTTCTGCTGTTTGTGGCACTGGCTGTAGTTAATGCCACAAATCTTACTGACGGCATTGACGGTCTGGCATCAAGCGTTACTGCGGTTGTTGCAATGTTTTTTACAGTTACAGCTTACCTTACATCATCAGGTGTTGCGCCGGCAGGTGCTGCTATGACAGGTGCGCTCCTTGGATTCCTGCTTTACAACTGTAATCCTGCCAGAGTGTTCATGGGAGATACAGGCTCGCTGGCACTCGGGGGATTTGTGACAGGAATGGCGTATATGCTGCAACTGCCACTGTTTATTCCCATAGTGGGATTCATATACGTCATGGAAGCACTGTCGGTACTTATTCAGATAGCGTACTTTAAGGCGACAAAAGGAAAGAGATTTTTCAGAATGGCACCGATCCATCATCATTTTGAACTTGGCGGATGGTCTGAAACAAAGGTCGTGACAGTTTTCACAATTATAACTATTCTGCTTGCATGCATAAGCCTGCTTGGCTTCTGGTATTGAGCGTGTTCATTTACGATCGGGGAATGATCTTATAATTATGTTCCCGATCCGTGGAGGGATCATTTGGACAAAACAAGAGACAGAAACGCCGGGTACAGGAGAGATGATTGCATTCGTGACCCGGACAGAGATATCAGAAGATCAGACAGGAAAGGTAATGCATACAGGAACAACGGGAGGACTGCGCCCAGGCGCAGCACAAAACACCATCCTTATATAGATTACTCAATGATTTTCATCATAATATTTCTTCTGGCTTTTGGTCTGGTAATACTGTATTCTGCCAGTTATTACGAGGCTTCAATGGACTCAGGCTGCAACTGTGATCCGGCATTTTATCTGAAAAAACAGCTCAGATGGCTGGTGTTTGGTTTTATTGCAATGGCACTTGTAGCAAACATAAAGTATGAGTTTTATCATAAAATATGGCTGCCGGCGTTCATTGCATCACTCGTCCTTGTTGCATGTTGTCTTGCGTTCGATCCGGTAAACGGAGCCCGCAGATGGATATATATTGGCAGCTTTTCTCTGCAGCCAGCAGAGATAGTAAAAATATGCACGATAATAATGATGGCTGAACTGATAACAAGGTTCGGCACGGCATTATCCAGTTTAAGAGTGATCTTATTTGTTATGGTGGGGCCTCTGAGCGCAGCTCTGATGCTTTATTTTGTGACAAAGAACCTCAGCTCGGCAATAATTGTTCTCTGCATAGCTATAGGAATGATATTTGTGGCAAGACCGGATTACCTGAAGTTCTTTCTTGCAGCGGCAGGCGTCATCGGAGCAGCAGGCCTTGTTGTATATGCTGCTTCGAACAGCTCGACGCAGGACAGCCTTGGATTCAGGTCAAAGAGAATCATAGCCTGGCTTGATCCTGAGAAATATGCCAAAACATATGGATATCAGACAATTCAGGCTCTCTACGCCATAGGTTCGGGAGGATTATTCGGGAAGGGACTCGGGAAGTCCATGCAGAAGCTCGGATATATTCCTGAGGTCCAGAACGATATGATCTTTTCAATAATCTGCGAAGAACTGGGAATATTCGGAGCAGTTGCGATAATCGCGATGTTCGGACTGCTGTGTTGGAGAATCATGTGGATAGCAGATCATACAAAGGACGCATATGGGTCATTTCTGGTAGTTGGTGTGTTTTGCCATATTGCGGTTCAGGTCGTACTCAACATCGCTGTTGTCACAAACACTATTCCGAACACAGGAGTCACATTGCCGTTCATCAGTTACGGTGGATCGTCTCTGCTTTTTACAATGGCAGAAATCGGGATAGTATTGAACGTTGCAAAACATATTCAAGTGGAATAGCCGATGATATTTGGAAAAAAGAATAAAAACAGCAATTACAGTCAAGACAACGGTTATTACGATGACAACGCTTATGATGATCAGCCTGTTTCCATGTACAGCCAGGACGGTATCAGAGAACGTGCTGAAAGACTAAGGCTGGCCGAATCTCAAAGGAAAGAGGACGATCGGCGCGAATACAGAGATTGGGAGCGCAGGAGCAAACAGGCAAAACGTCAGAAATTCCTGAAGAAACATCATAAGGGCCTTATAAAGCTATGCGTCATTGTTGGTATAATTGCAGTGCTGGCCATCACATGTCTGTTCCTTTATGTGTCATATGATGTCACAGATATCCAGGTGACTGGAAATACAATGCGCACAGATGAACAGATCGCAGACATAGTCTGCAGTGGTACCCTCGGGCGCAATTCACTCTATCTTTCACTTAAGTACAAGGATAAGAGCGTTACCGACGTGCCATTTGTTGAGAAGATGACAGTGAGTGTGCTGTCACCACATTCAATAAAGGTCACAGTATATGAAAAGGCACTTGCAGGATATGTCAGTTATCTTGGAACATATATGTATTTTGCAAGGGATGGTACAGTCGTAGAGGCGTCGGACGAGAAAGTAGAAGGAATACCAGAGGTCACGGGACTGAGTTTTGACCATATAATGCTTCATGAACAGCTTCCTGTCAAAGATGACAGCGTTTTCAACAGGATACTTGATGTGACACAACTTCTGAACAAATATAAGCTTGATGTGGACAGATTGTATTTTGATTCTCTTGAGAACCTGACTCTCTTTTACGGAGATGTACGAATAAATCTCGGGCAGGATGAATATACGGATGAGAAAATATCAAATCTTTCTCATATTTTACCTGAGCTGACAGGCAGGAGCGGCACCATAGATCTGACAAATTACACTCCGGATCAGCAGAATATATCGTTTACAGAAAAAAGCAATTGATTATTTGTCCCTTCAATTGTATTATAAGAGAGATTGAATCGCTTCTTTCTTATTAAAAACATGTAGAGAAATCTATTTCCGGGAGGAATTCACCTGTGATAGAAGTAAAAGAGGATAATACTGAGTCCGCAGCAAAGATAATTGTGCTCGGAGTAGGCGGCGGCGGAAATAACGCTGTTAACCGCATGGTAGAAGAAAATGTAGCCGGTGTTAGGTTTATCGGCATCAATACGGATAAGCAGGCACTTGATATGTGCAAGGCGTCCAAGGTGATACAGATTGGTGAGAAGACAACAAAAGGTCTTGGAGCCGGTGCGAACCCGGAGGTCGGTCAGAAGGCTGCCGAGGAAACGTCTGAAGAGATAGGCGAAGCACTCAAGGGCGCTGATATGGTATTCATTACCTGCGGTGAGGGCGGCGGAACAGGCACAGGAGCAGCGCCTGTAGTTGCAAAACTTGCCAAGGATCAGGGAATACTCACTGTGGCCGTAGTTACAAAGCCTTTCCGTTTCGAAGGACCTGCACGTATGCGCAGGGCTCTTGATGGCATATCAAAACTTCAGCCAAATGTGGATACGATGATTGTTATCCCGAATGATAAGCTGTATGAAATAATTGACAGGAAGACTTCCATGCCGGAAGCTCTCAGAAAAGCTGATGAAGTCCTGCAGCAGGCGGTTTCAGGAATTACTGATTTGATTAATCTGCCGGCTATTATCAACCTTGATTTTGCCGATGTACAGACAGTAATGAGGAACAAGGGTCTCGCTCATATCGGAATGGGATATGGCAAGGGAGAAAAGAAAGCACAGGATGCAGTCAAGATGGCTGTAGATTCTCCGTTGCTCGAGACATCGATCGACGGTGCTACAGATGTCATCATCAATATCTTCGGTGATGTTTCTCTTGACGATGCGTATGAATCAGCAGGATATGTTCAGGAACTTGCAGGGGAGAATGTCAACATCATCTTCGGTGTCATGTATGATGATTCCAAAAAGGACAGCTGCAGCATAACCGTGATCGCAACTGGAATCAAGGAAGCTGCTACCAAGGATGATAAGAAGAAATCTCCGTTCGGTGAAAAAGGACCTGTTCCGCTCACTGGATTTTTCTCAGCTAATCTTGCACCTGCCGGTGGATCAGCAGCAGGGACAAAGAATAATGGAATGAACAATAATCGTCAGGCTTCACAGGCTCAGAGCCTTCAGGTTCCGGATTTTGGAACTCAGACACAGAGCACGGCACAGTCTAATCCATCACAGAAGCTGCTCAAGATCGATGTTCCGAGTTTTATGAACGGAAACGCTCAGGGCACTCCTGATAGCGGCGGTTATTTTGATGACGATGACGACGAGAGCAAAGGAAGCGGATACAGAAAGTTCTGATATATAATAATAATCCGGCGGCTGTTTTTATCTCAGCCGCTGATTTTTGGGGATATAGCTCAGTTGGGAGAGCAAGCTATCCGCAAAGCGGGCCCCAGCCACCTGACAACTTGCACAAAGTTAAATCCGAAAATTGAACAGATTAAACAACTTGGGGGCGTAGCTCAGCTGGGAGAGCGTACGGTTCGCATCCGTAAGGTCGAGAGTTCGATCCTCTTCGTCTCCACTAAGAAAGCGGCTAAATCATATGATTTAGCCGCTTTTTCATAACTTTTTGGAGGATTTTGAGGGCCTGCGAACCAAGCGTTTCCGCTTTTTTTAGGAAAAGAGCCATCGCTCGGTTCGCATCCCATCTACCGCCGGTAAAAAAGAAAAGTGGAATGCTTTTGGATTTTGCCAGATAGCCCTATCGGAAAAGTACTCTAAAAACAGTAAAAGTTGCGAACCATACCCTGCGCTCGGTTCGCATCTAAGCAGCCTCAAAGCATTGCAGATTCACGGAAAACAATCCTAATATCCATATTACCAAAGATTGATACTCGTTCAATGATCTGGATGAGCATCATTTTCTGTGCTGGCAATTCTGCTTTCACCCAGTCCTTTGCAAGTAAACGGATTTGCGGCAAGGATTTGTTGCGTTCAAAATACCGCCGGAGTTCTTCCTGGATATACTCATCAATCTTCTGAGCACGATAAGAAGTGGGGCCACAGCACCGCCCTTTATACTGCGTTCGGTTGTAGCATTTGTAGATTGGAACACGCTCAGAGACTTCAGCACATGAATGATGACTTTTCCGAGCGGTAGAAGCAAAAATCTTTCCGCCACAGTGTCCACAGTACACATTTCCGGATAAAAGCGCCTGTCCGCTTATCCTTTGCGGGATTTGCCGTGTTTTGCGTTGCTCCGCGATTTGCTGGGCTACAGCGAGGGTTTCTGATGAGATGATTTTCAGTTCCGGCAGATCGTCCGATCGGTGGTCTCCCCAGACCAAACGCCCGGCGTACTGCTCTCGTTCCAATATGCCTCGAATGCTGCTGAAATGAAACTTTTCTCCATTGCGGTTGTAAATGTTCTGTTCCGCTAGGACTGCTGCAATTTTTCGGCTGCCGTAACCGTAGTGGATACGGTAATCAAATATTTTTTGAATAACCGCAGCTTCATCCGGTTGTATGGCTAAATCGTGGATTTCATGTCCACGATCGTTTTTTCGCCAGGTTTTAATAAGCTGATACCCATACGCGCAGCGTCCACCGCAGAAGAACCCCTCCACCGTCAGCTGTCCCATTCGGGTTTTGATGCGATCAGAAGTTTTCAGGCTCTCGGCCTGCCAGTAGCGAATGTAGTTGATGAGTTTATCTGCATGGCTCTCAAATTGCTGCTGGCCTTCCGTGACGCTCCAGATTTCCACGCCATACATCGAAAGATCTTCCACAAAGAACGGAGTTTCCGAATCTCGCCGTCCAAGCCGGTCAAACATGAAGACAAGAAGGATGTCAAACTTTCTCAGCTCGGCATCTTTCTTGATCTGTTGAAGCACCTTGAGATCCTGTATCGGCGTCTTAAAACCGGAAATTCCCTTTTCATAAAGTTCCTTGATAATCCCCCACTGGTGTGTTGCCGCAAACTCCCGACACGCCTGCCGCTGCATGGGGATATCATCCTCTCGCAGCTGTTGGACGGTGGATACGCGGTAAAGGCAATAGACTTGCTTCATTTATAATTCTCCTAATATTTAATAGGTAATAGGAAAATTATAAGGGATTGTACTATGATATTCTATCTGTTATGGGAGATCCTGCTTATAAACAAACTTAGAAGCGCATCAACGTGGTCAAGTTTCCCAGCCTGCTCATAATACGCAGCCTATAACTTGCCAGGCATATGCTTTACATACGATCCCATCAAGCAGTAGCCAGAAATGCGCCTGAGCTTCCTTCTTGAAGTCAAAGTCGGGATACCGGATGCACCATTCGTAGGTAAGCCCTCGAATGGCCATAACAAAATGGTGGGTCACGGCTTCCGTGGATTGTCCGGTCTTGAATTCTCCACGCCGGATACCGCGCTCGAGCACTTCCCCGAAAAGCGCGTACAGCCTTCGGCCATAGCCCATTACGACCTCCGTATCCATCGTGTTCGTAAGCTGCAAACGGTAGAATGTTTTCAACCGGTCGTACCCATAACGGCCTGTTGCAGGAATTCATCCCCAAGGGTGTCTCCATTAAGAAGCCCCACACACAGATACTAATCTTTACTGAAGAGATGAATGGTCGTCCTCGCAGGCAACTCCGCTATCGAACCTCGGAAGAGCTTTTCGACGCGTTCTTTGATGGCATCTACACCGCCTGAACTACGGCTACCGTTCTACACAAGTGTTCAACTTGCAATTTGCGATAGAAAAAAACACTTGAATTTTAAGAATATCTTGGTTAATCTTAATTCATGGGTATTGACTTTTTAAATTTTAGTGATATCTTATATTGAGATTGTAATGAATGCAATATTGAAATTATTACAGTCTTGATGGAACATGAGGTGAATCATGGACATCGATTCAAATAGTCTTTCTGAAATGCTAAAA